>CAZICK010000048.1:0-29956 GCA_964537505.1 uncultured Pirellulales bacterium | reverse complement strand
TTACGCAAAAATAAGCACTTACATCAATTCCAACAACGTAAAATAAGCACTTACAACACTTCCCCACCACCAAAAATAAGCACTTACAACAATTCCCAACAACCAAAAATAAGCACTTACAACAATTTCCAATAACGTAAAATAAGCACTTACAGCGGGCGATGGCCTGTGAAATTCAGGAAGACCAGATCGTATTTGTGCGATTTTATCCCAACGCTAAAAAGTCTTATATTTTTTTGTGTTGGCAAATAGGACCTTGTTGTTAAGATATGCGGATTGTTAAAACAAAATGGCCCTGTCTGGCCGTTGGGAGAATCGCTTAGCCTGGGTAATAACCCAACAGGTATGAATATAAAGGCGAATCTCATTTGGCAGGCACTCGGCGAGGCGCCGGGTGAGGTTTTAATGGAGAGTTTTTTTATAGGAGAGCAAATCATGAGTAATGGAACATTGCCGAATTATTTGCAGTCGGCGGCGCCAAACCCGATGGGAAATCGTGCGCCATGGTATAAGAACACAGCACCATCGTATGCGGGGATATTTCTTTCCGTGCCGTTCATGGCCGGGATGGCCGGGGCTCTTATGGCCGGCAGCATCGCAGCCGCCGTCATCGGCCTGTTTATGGGTGCGATGTTCTGTCTGGTCATCTACTATGTGCCGGCAAAACTCGGCATGAAAACAGGAATGCCCCTTTATGTGGCAGCCTCGTCAACATTCGGAACACATGGTGGAATCGCCATCCCGGGACTTCTAATGGGTATTGTGCAGATATTCTGGCACGCTTTTTTCACAACATCTGCTGCTGGCTTCTTTATGCAGGCAATAAATAGAGGCGGCCCTATTGAAGAACTTGTAAAATTGCCTCTTTACTGGGTTGTTTGTGCGGTGCTGGGTCTGAGCATGGCTCTGGTTGGAGCAGTTGGTATCGGGCTTCTTGGAAAACTTTCCAGTTTTCTGCCGATATTTCCTTTACTGGCGATTGCGATAGCGGCTGGCGCCAATAGTAAAGGCCTGGGTGGTTTTAGCGATGCCGTTGTTACAACTAAAGGAAGTTTAGGGCCAGTTAATCTTGCAATGTTCGCAGCACTTGCTGCTACTGCCGGCTTTTTTGCTTCTGCCGGTGTCGCAGGTACCGACTTCGGTATGAACAGCCGTAATGAAAAAGATGTCGCTCTTGGCGGTTTTGTAGGGATTACCCTGGCCGCACTTGTTGCCGGTATTCTCGCGATACTGGCTATCGCCGGAGCTATCGGCAATGATCCGAAAATCGCAGGAATGCAAGGTTTCGATCCTTTTATTGCTGCTATTAATCAGTCCGGCGGATCTATGGCTAAGGCGTCCTCATGGGTGTTTGTAATTGCCTGTATTTGCCCGCTGGGTTTCTGTGCGTTTCTCGCGGCTAACGCGTTTTCGACAATGCTGCCGAAAATTCCACGTGTTCCAATGACATTGGTTGCAGGTCTTATCGGTGTCGTCCTTGCCGCAACCGGTAAAGCAATGGATCTTGTCGGTTTCTTCATAATGGTCGGCGCCGCGTTTGGCCCCATAGCAGGTGTCATGCTTGCTGATTACGTACGCCACGGCGGATGGCCCGGACCTCGCAAAGGTATCAACTGGGCAGGTTATATTGCATGGGCAATTGGTCTTTTGATGGGCTTGCTCGGCCCTGTTAGCGGTGGCAAACTTAGCTATGGCCTTGAGCCGCTGATGTCGTTCGTCGTAGGTTTTGCGGCTTATCTGATCCTGGCAGAGTTGGGTTTGGAACCGGAAACCGCGGAGATGCCGACAAAATCTTAAACCGGCTATGTGGGTAGCCGGATTACAGTAACAACCCCGATCAACGATGATGCCTGGCGCCACGGCAATAGTGGCGCCAGGCATGATGTCGGTACTACAGCGGCGTTTTTAAGCGTAAACATTGACAGCATGAATTCTACATGTTCTGTCCACGTAAAGATTGCCGTGTTCTCAATTGGGATAATCTCTGCAATATCGGTTTTTTCTGTTTAAACCCGGTTGGAGAAAATCCCGCAACTGAATCACGTGACCGATTCATCGATGTCATGGCTAACGCTTTTGTTTTGAGTCTGCTCGTTCGTCTAAGCGTGTTTCCTCCGGGCGAAAAACCTGATGTAACCGATTTCCCCAAATCACCACTTCTGACGTCAAATGGTTTAAATCCACTCCCTGCTATTGGCTGGAATTGAACTGCCGCCAGCAAGGAAGTGGTAAAGGTCCTGACAACCGGTGCGGCACTCAACATTGAAAGGGAATTTGGCATACTCTCTCCCGTTTTTGCGCCGCCCGAACCGGGGAGCATCGAAGACCGGCCTAATGTTCGTCGTGGATTTATCGCTAACATACTGGACGAGCCGCCCCTATTGCTGTCGTCTATACCGGTCGAGAACTGACGAAAACTACTTAGCGTGCCGCTGCCGCGCCTAGCCTGAGGAGTACTTAATCCACGTATTGACGAATTACCATATACTTGCCCCTGCAGTTGGTCGCTCAGGCAGAGCACCGCCCCCATAGCCAAAACCGCCACTATTGCCAAATTGTTCCGTTTTAAGATCGACATCGTCTTTTTTCTTTGAGTGTAATGCCTATTATAACAATTTTAACAAAGACACACAACTACCACCTTATATTATACGCTATAATTATAAATTTCGTTCTTCATTTAGGCAAACAAGACTCTTGCGACAAAAGTAGCTCACCACAAAAAAAAACATCACAACTTATTGTAAGCTCTTTTATAGTAAATACTTGTAGCGATTACGCATAAAATTGTAAATCCCCAACAAACACGGTTTTTTGCTAGTTTCCCATATTATTTAATGTGCGAGATTTCGATGGTTTTTATTTTTTGTGGTTCCAGGGTTTCGGTGCGTTTTATGGGATCGGGGGTGGTGTCCATCTGACCCATAAAAGCACCTGTCACGTGCTGAAACAAATAATGTTTGGACCACTTCTAATATGTTTGTATAATGGTGTTTATCGCGATTTCGCCGTTTTTCCTGTGTGTTGCTTATACGCGAAGTCAAAACAGGGCACTTGGAGCCAAGACCGGTAATTTCACCCATTAGATATTCGTTGTCCTTTGGTTTTCGACGCAAAAGGAAGGATAAAGATTATGAGCGGTATTTTTGGCGTAGTAACGAAGGAGGATTGTGCAGAAACTCTTTTGTACGGCATAGATTATCATTCACACCTTGGAACACAATATGGTGGCATTGCTGTTCTTGGAGAGGAATTTAACCGCCAAATACACAATATAAGCCAGAGCCAGTTTAAGGCGAAATTTTATGACGATTTTAAGGATGTCCGCGGTAACAAGGGTATCGGGGTGATTAGCGCTCTGGATGAACAACCGATTTATCTCAACTCGAAATTTGGGCCATTTTGCATTGCGACAAATGGTATTGTAGAAAATTCCGAAGAATTGGCCTCAGTTCTCTTTAAAAAAGGGGTATCTTTCAGCGAGGTTGGTAAAAAAGGACTAAATGACACAGAGTTGATAGCTAAATTAATCAATCAGGGCAAAGACCTAATCAATGGAATAGAAAAAATGTTCGACGCTATAGAGGGTTCCTGCTCTCTTTTGTTGCTCAACAGAAGCGGAATATATGCCGCCCGCGACAGGTTTGGCTATACGCCACTGGCTATCGGCAATCGCAAGAATGACTGGGCCGTTACAACTGAAACCATCGCTTTTACCAATAACGATTTTGAGATAGTAAAATATCTGGAGCCTGGTGAAATAGTCCAAATGAACGAGGATGGCATTGTTCAAAGAAGACCCGGAAGTATAAATATCAACCAAATATGTGCGTTTAACTGGATATATACCGGTTTCCCGGCATCTAATTATGAAGGGATAAACGCTGAGATTGTCCGGGAAAATTGCGGGCGATATCTTTCCAGACAAGATGATGACATTGAGATCGATTTGGTCAGCGGCGTACCTGATTCCGGCATGGCACATGGATTAGGCTATGCGATGGAGTCTGGCAAACCATTTCGGCGACCGCTGGTCAAATACACCCCGGGCTATGGAAGAAGTTATACTCCTCCTTCACAACGAACACGAGACCTGATCGCCAAAATGAAACTTATTCCCATCAAAGAGGTGATTGAAGGCAACAGCATTGTCGTATGTGAAGATTCCATCGTCAGGGGGACCCAGCTTAAAAACTTTACCATCAAAAAGCTCTGGGATTGCGGGGCCAGACAAATACACGTCAGGGCGGCCTGTCCACCTCTGATGTTTCCATGCCGTTTTAACCTTTCCACCCGTTCCACCCATGAATTGGCAGCACGCAAAGCTATTCGCAGCCTTGAAGGCCATGACTGCAAAGATGTCTCGGAATATACAGACCACAATTCCCAAAAATATCATCAAATGGTCGAATGGATCAAAAAAGACTTAGGCGTTACCACTCTTAGATATCAGACTATAGAGAATATGGTCAAAGCCATCGGAAGGCCCAAGGAGAAACTCTGTCTTTATTGCTGGACTGGTCAGTGCCCAAGATCGGCGTCCAGCAAGGCATCGGCAAAAATTTTGGAGATCGAATCATCCGCGAAAAAACAAAAGGCCCAAAAAGATTCACTCCAAAAAGACCTCTGGTAAAAGTCAAAAAAAGTACCCGATGATCGCCGGTGTACTGGCGTGTTCCCCAATCCGATGCTTCCAGCAGGAACTCGTTTTTTTAATATTTTGTTCGCTACAATTGTTGGAAGTTATCTTTATGAGCATGAATTTGGTATTGTTTGGGGTGTAACTGTAGGGCGTGGGGGGGTAGCACGGCGGCGGTCGGGTGGTTGGCAGTTGTCTCATAACACTTTAGGCCAAAAGGTGTTACGATGATTTTGATCGGTCGGAAGTTTTGTTTATTTTTCATTTTGTCAAAGAATTTCTCAATAGTGGTTATTTTTTTTTCTGTATGGGGTTGCAATCCCGTTATGGTTCTGGTATTTTGTGCCTTCTCTAACTTTCGAGTTAAGAAGTACTAATGTCCAACCGGGCATGCATAAGTTACCAGTTTAGATACTATTGTTTTGGGACTGTTTGACGGAAGTTGAAGAGGATGCTTTTATGAGTTTTGTATCCGAGGTTCGAGAGCTTACAGTTGAGCGGTTGGAGAAAGCAGCCTCCGTTGTAGTCGGCAGTATCGAGATTGGTCAGCTTATGCCGGGCAAGATGCTGCGAAGCAGCCTGGCGGGGCGTTTGGTGGAGGGGGGGTGTTTTTCGGTTGATCGTGGGGTACTTGTTAGTCTTTGCGCGGCGACGGAGATTGTTCATACGGCCAGTCTTCTTCACGATGATGTTGTGGATAACGCCCTGGTGCGTCGAGCGGGTCCGGCCCTGTGGCGGACGAGTTCACCGTCAGGGGCGATTCTGATAGGCGATTTGCTTTTGTGTGAGGCAATAGAGATGCTCGTTGGTACGGAGGGCGGCAGCTATCTGAATAGATTTATTTCGAAAGTCACAGAGGTAATCGGGGCTGAGACCGAACAGGAGCTTTTGTTCCGCGGCAAACAACTGGATGAGGATACTTGTTTGCGTCTGGCCCGTAACAAGACTGGTCCGCTTTTCGCATTTGTGGCGTCGATATGCGGAGGCGACGACAAGAGCTGTTCGGAGTCATTAGAGGAAGCTGGTTATTGCATCGGGACGGCGTACCAACTTGCCGATGACTGCCTTGATCTTGCCGGCGACGAACAGGCGGTGGGGAAGACTTTGGGTACCGATTTGAAGCGAGGTAAATTTACGCTTCCGCAGGGCGGCGGCGAAGGTGTGCAAATTGCGCAGGGACATGTTCGCAGGCTGTGCGGTTCGGCGTTGGAAGCGGTTGGCGAGTATGGCAAGGCGCGAGATTCGCTGATACAGTTTTTGACTTGTGATTTTCAGCCGGCGGTGGGGGGGCATATAGATGTTTGTGTGGAATTTGCTGTATGAAGTTAAGAAAAGGTTATAATATTCTGCTTGAAGGCAAGCCTTCCAAGGAAGTAGAGGTTCTGGAAGAATCGAAAGTACAGTTGGAGCCATTTAAGGCTCGAGGTGATGTGCAATTACGAGAACGACTGACAAGCTTTACACGAGGTCTGGAGCATTTGAAGTCGCTGGTCGAATATCAGCCGATTCATCTGGTGCTGCCGGATATCGATACGAAATTCGCTAATGATGTTCGGGAGCGAGTACGAGGGGTACGCATGGGTGAAACTGATGGAAATACCTTTGCGATATCCCAGCGATAATTTTGCATTACAGTCGCATGCTCTGGGGTTTGGCAGGGAAAAGGGAAGTCCGGTGTGGGCGCTGCTGTCGGAAGGGGTATTGGCGGTCGATGAGGCGTTGACCTCTTCGCGGCCTGTTATCTCAAGGATTATTTCGCTGGGTGGTCCGAGAGTTAAGTCTCCGGAACACCTAAATTTCAGGATGGAATAATATGTCTAAAAATGAACAAGTTAGTTCGAACGAATCGGCCGGTCGGCTCGATCCGGTGAAAATGGCAGACTGGCAGATAGCGGAAGCGGCGGAAGAAAATATGAAACACATCGGGGTGCTCGCTAAAGAGCTTGGTCTCGAAGGTGATGAACTGATCCCTATGGGTAACTATCTGGGTAAGGTGGACTATCTGAAAGTGCTGGATCGGCTGAAGGACGCTGGGCAAGGTAAATATGTCGATGTGACGGCTATAACCCCGACACCGTTGGGCGAAGGCAAAACCACGACCACTATAGGACTGATCCAGGGGTTGGGTAGGCTGGGCAGGAAAGCGGTCGGAGCGATCCGTCAGCCGAGCGGAGGACCGATATTCAATATCAAAGGGTCGGCAGCCGGTGGTGGGCTGTCGCAGTGCATACCGCTGACGCCATTTTCGATTCGACTGACCGGTGATATGGACTCGATCACCAATGCGCATAACCTTGCTATGGTGGCACTGACGAGCCGAATGCAGCATGAGAATAACTACGACGATGAAAAACTGGCTAAGCTGAATCTTAGACGTATCGATGTCGATCCCGAGCGAGTGCAAACGAAATGGGCTATCGATTTTTGTGCCCAGTCGTTACGCAATATTACCATCGGCAAGGGGGGTAAAATGGATGGTTTTGAGATGGAATCAGGGTTCCAGATTACCGCATCGAGTGAGATTATGGCTATTCTGGCGGTGGCGAACGACCTGGCGGATATGCGCCGGCGGATGGGCAAGATCGTAATGGCTTACGATAAGAGGGGCAATCCGGTGACGACGGCTGATCTGGAAGTCGATGGGGCGATGACGGCGTGGATGGTCGATGCGATCAATCCGAACCTGATACAGACTATCGAAGGTCAACCGGTGTTTGTTCATGCCGGTCCGTTTGCGAATATAGCTATCGGACAAAGCTCAATTATCGCCGATAAAATAGGGCTGAAACTGAACGATTATCTGGTGACCGAAAGCGGTTTCGGGGCGGATATCGGGTTTGAGAAGTTCTGGAATCTCAAGTGCCGGTTCTCCGGTCTGGTGCCTAACGCGGTTGTGATCGTAGCGACCATCAGGGCGTTAAAGATGCACGGCGGCGGTCCCGAGGTCAAGCCTGGAATACCGCTGGATGAAGCCTATACCAGGGAAAACCTGGGGCTTCTGGAAAAAGGATGCGAGAATTTGATCTGCCATATCGAGACGGTCAGGGCCAGTGGGGTGCGACCGGTGGTTTGCATAAATAGCTTCTATACCGATACGAAGGCGGAAATCGAGTTGGTTCGTAAGGTGGCCCAGCAGAATGGGGCGCTGGCGGCGTTGTCGCAACATTGGCTAAAGGGCGGTGCCGGGGCGATAGAGCTGGCTCAGGCGGTGGTGACCGCATGCGATGAAAAGAATAATTTCAAATTCCTTTACGAGATGGATACCCCGCTGAGTGAGCGAATCGAGCTGATCGCCAAGAAGATATACGGGGCCAAGGGGGTAACGTACAGTGACAAGGCGAAAGCGAAACTGAAGAGGTACGAGTCGGATCCGCGGGCTAACGAGCTTGGTACGTGTATGGTTAAGACGCATCTGAGCCTTTCGCACGATCCGAATTTAAAGGGTCGGCCCTCAGATTGGGAGCTGCCGATCCGTGATATATTGGAATATAGAGGAGCAGGGTTCCTGGTGCCGGTGGCGGGCGATATCAAGTTGCTTCCCGGGACAGGGTCCAACCCGGCCTTTAGAAGGATCGACGTGGATGTCAAGACCGGCAAGGTACAAGGATTGTACTGACGCATCGCCGGTGACCGCCAAGCATTTTTTAGGGGGTGTGTGCAGCATAAGTGTGCCAAGCCTTTCCATTATCAATGGTGGAGTAGTTATCAGAATTTGATTGATTTTAGCGGGGCAATCTGCGATATTGGCGGGCGCAATGTGTTATTGAGTGGATTCTGTTTATGTAAATGGTGAATATTGCTATGTTTAAGAAAAGTGAGTCTTTTAGGAATCTGGTTGAATCTGGGGATAAGTTCATTATTTTGGCTGAGTTTGTGCCGTTGCCGGGCCACGGGCTGAGCAATTTTGAGAAGTTTCTGACCGGATATGCTCAGAAGAAATCGGAAATACCCGACGGTATGGTTCTGGGAGCGGTGCCGATTCCGCAAAGCCCCGGGGGGGTGGCGTCGCTGAGTCCGGCAGATATTTATTCGGTGCTGAGCAGGAAGACGCTTCCGGGCGGTGAGCAGGACCTTTGGGGCGGTCTGCCGATAATAGCTCACGTTACCACGAAAGATCATAATACCGATGCCATTAAAACTTATCTGAGCGGATTGGAAAAATTGGGCGTTGAAAACGTGTTGGCGCTGACCGGCGATAAGCCGGTGGAAAGTCAAGGGGTCTTCGAGGTCGATTCGGTGGGGCTGATCAAACTGATAAAAGGACTAAACTACGCGGCCTTCGATAAGGCCAAGGCCGGTGCGTTTGATAAGGTTCATCAGTTTTACATTGCCGCGGCGGTCTCGCAGTACAAATACACCGAGGCGTCACAGATGCAGCAGTACTACAAGATGGCCAAGAAAATCACGGTCGGCGCCGACTTTCTGATTACGCAGCTCGGTTGTGACTGGCGTAAATGTGAGGAGTTGTTCCGCTACGTCAAGGATGAAAACATTAATGTTCCGATTTTCGGCAATGTATATGTACTGACGACGATGACGCCGGCGCCCCGGTTGATGTACGAAGGTAAGCTTCCCGGCTGCGTGATGACCAGGGAATTTCTTGACAAGCTGCTCAGCGAGAAACCCGAACAGCATATCGCACGGGCGTCGCAAATGGTGGCTATGTATCGTGATCTGGGGGCGGTGGGTGTTGATCTGGGCGGTTTGTTCGATTTCGATATGCTGCTGGAGATTGTCAAGAAGGCGGATGAGATCGGGAGCGGGTGGCGCGAGTATAAAGACAATCTTGCCTGGGGCGTGAAGGATGGTTTTTATCTGTATGACCAGAACGGCAAGCGACGAGAGCTGTCTAAACCGTCGCCCACGCTCAGTAAGAGGTCTTTCGATCTGTTTCACAATCTTTTTCTGGAACCTGGCCGTGGTATGCATGGTTTAGTCAAGAAAGTGCTTGGGGCCAGTAAGAGTTTGCGTGAAGGCAAGGGCTGGCTGTACAAGGAATTTTTCATCGAAGAAAAAACCATGAAGACTCTTCTGTTCGACTGTGAAGAATGCGGCGATTGTTTTCTGGTGGAGAACTTTGGTCTGTGCAGTTTTGGTAAATGCGAAAAAGGGCTGGACAACCCACCGTGCGGCGATGCTGATCCGGATGGTACATGCGGGAACAATCCCGATAAGCGTTGTGTGGGCGAGCTGATCTACGAGGCGGCGGCCAGTGAAGGGGCTGAGGGTTTGAAGAAATTGGCGAATAGGATCAATCCCGATCGTAATCCGGCTCTGCTGAGAACCGCTTCGATTTTGAATTATCTTTTTGGGAAGGATCATACGAAAAAAGTGAACCTGATTCAAATTGGCGAAAGCATTCATGCCAGCATACCCAAACAAGGGGCAGCGATGAAAGAGTTGCTGGAGAAGGGAGCTAAGGCATACGAACAGCCCAGTGCCACACTGGATTATATTATTTCATTGATAGAATCGCAGGTCGCGCACAACGCGGACTATATAGCGGTCAATGTGGACGCTTTCGGTGAGGATGATCCGCAAGTTTCGGTCCAGATGATGCGCGATTATGTCGCCCTGGTGAAGAAGTACAGCCGTGGCGTACCGGTTTGTGTCGATAGCAGCAACGACGATGTTCTCAAAGCGGGACTAGAACAGTGGTACCAGGATGGGCAGAGTGAAATTGCCGCACCGCTGATTAATTCCGTTAAAACCTATACGGTGGACAAAATTTTGCCGCTACGGAAGAAATATAATTTTAAGGTTATAGGGCTGCTGGTGGATGACAAACAGTCGGGTGCCGATGGCGCATACGGCATGGACGATCTGTACAATATGGCCCGTAAGATATTCGATGCGGCTACCGGTAAATATGGATTCAAGCCGGGAGACCTGTTTTTCGACTCGACCGTCTTTCCGCTGGCGATAGATATACCCATGATCCCGGATACGCCCGGCTATACCTACCGGGCGTTCGAGGCGATCCGCAAAATAATGACCGATCCGGCCATGAAAGGCGTTCATACGTCTTTGGGTATTTCCAATAGCGTTAAAGATCTTCCGGGCCGCCAGGTCGGTGTGTGCCGGGCTTATCTGGCCAAGGCGCAGGAATACGGTCTGGACGCAGCTATCGTCAACGTGGTGCACGATTACGGTTTGAAGCCGGTGGCAGATGATCTGCTGGAGATGGTGGATGCGTTTGCCAAACAGAATGGTTCGGCTGAGACCAATCAAAAAGCGATGGATTTGATGGGCGAATTTTGCCGGGCCAATAAGAAAACAAAACGATGAATAGTAGATAAGTAATCATTATGAGTATAAAGTTGAGCGAACGAGACAAGCAGATGCTCCAGGGCCGTGAGGGCAAAGCGGCGCAGATGGCTATGCGTATCATGGTGAGAATGGCTGATGTTTACGGCGCGTCGGAGCTGATGGATGTAAGCCAGGCCCATATTGACGGTTGCGGACTACTCAGTGAGGCGGGTCTGGAATTTGCGGAGAAGCTGGCAGGATATGGCGGAAAGGTCCGTATTCCCACGACTTTGAATATGGGACCGCTGGACCTGCAGAACTGGAAGCAATTTGGGGTGAATGAGGAATTTGCCGCCAAGGCTATTCGGCAGGCCAAGGCATATATGGATATGGGGTGTATTCCAACGTGGACGTGCGCGCCATATCAAAGTTATCTGACGCCGCGGTTCGGGCAACAGATAGCATGGGGTGAATCCAATGCTATCTGCTATGCCAACTCGGTGCTCGGCGCCCGGACCAACCGGTATGGCGACTATATAGATATTTGTGCCGCGATCACCGGCAGGGTTCCCAGATGCGGTCTTCATCTGAAGGAAAACCGTAAAGGTCAGATTCTTTTGCGACTGGTGGATATCGACCCGACTGTTATGAAGGATGATTGTTCGTATGCGGTATTGGGTCATCTGATCGGACCGATGGTGGGCGATAAGATTCCGGTTATCGAGGGTCTTAGCGCTGATGCGACCAGTGACCAGCTTAAAGCGTTTGGCGCGGCGGCAGCCTCGGCCGGGGCGGTGGCGTTGTTTCACGCGGTTGGCGTTACGCCCGAGGCGAACAGCCTGGAAGAGGCTTTTCAGGGCGGCCAGCCGGAAAAAGTTATCGATATCGGCATGGCTGAATTTCGGGAGGCCCGGGCCGATTTGTCCACAGCCCGGGAAAAAGACAAGCTGGATGTGGTTGTCCTGGGATGTCCCCATTTTTCTTATGAGGAATTTCGACGGCTGGCACAACTCATACGAGAGCAGAAAGAAAACGGTAACACACTCTGCGAAGACGTCAGATTTATCGTGATTTCCAGCCAGACATCGTATTCCCTGCTGGTACGCAGCGACTTTATGGATGTGATAATCGATTTTGGAACGGAAATCACTCTCGATACCTGCCTTTTTCATACACCGATGATCGCTGCGGATACGAAGGTGCTTATGACCAACTCAGGAAAGTGCGCCTACTACGGGCCGGGTGAACTGGGTGTAAAAATCGCCTTTGGCAGTATGGCCGATTGTGTGCTCTCGGCGGTGAAAGGCTATGTGTGCCGAAAGGAAGTATAGTGGAAAGAATTTTGATCGGGAAACCCGTGGTGGCCGGTAGTGCTGAAGGTGTGGCTCTCGTTTGCCGTGAGCCTTTGAGCCTGTGGGGCGGGTTGAATCCGCGTACCGGTGAGATTATCGATCGTCGCCATGCGTTGAGTGGCGAGATGGCTGCCGGGCGGGTGTTGGTCCTGCCGCAAGGGAAAGGGTCCAGTACCGGCAGCGCCATTCTGCTGGAAAGCGTCCGTAGCGGCGTGGCGCCGGCGGCGATCATTAACCTCAAAGCGGATCCGATTATTGCACTGGGCAGTATAGTAGCAGATGAATTGTATAATAAACCGGTGCCGATTGTGGTTCTGCCGGAAGAGGCTTTTTATTCCATAAACAAAGGCGATCAGCTTACCATCGAACCGGATGGAACCGTGAGGGTTAATGCGGAACCTTCCACAAAAAATACGTAATAAAATCACGAAATTGAAGAAATTTTAGCAGGAGAATAGCTATGACTGAAATATACGGCCTGATTACGCCCGTTTGCACACCATTTTCGCCGGACGATAAGTCGATCGACGAAAACGCACTTAAACGTCTTATCGATTATCAGATCGATAGCGGTACTCACTGCATTATGAGCTGTGGGGGGACGGGTGAGTTTTATCATCTCGATGTGGACGAGCAAAAACGCGTAACCGAAGTGGTTATCGAACACGTAAATAAGCGTGCGGCCGTGATGGCGCATACCGGGGCGACCTCCACACGCCAGGTCGTCGAACTGAGCAAACACGCCGAGGCGGCCGGGGCCGATGCTCTGATGATCGTGCCTCCGTTTTATGAACTGCCGAGCGATGATGAGGTGGTCAGGCATTATGAAATTGTCAGTGAGGCTGTGAGTCTGCCGATTATGCTGTACAACTCCGGCAGTTGCCGGGTGGATTTTGGGGTTGGGCTTTTGGAACGATTGGCTGAGATCGATAATATTACCATGGTAAAGGACGCATGTTCCGGTTTGATCGATTTTCAGGATATTCTCAAGAATCGTCCCGACAGCATAGCTGTTTTTACCGGTGCCGATACGCTGGCCTTTTCGGCTATGAGCCTGGGCGGCGTGAAAGGATGGGTATCGGGCGGCGCTAACTGCACACCTAAACAGTGTGTTAAGCTCTATGAGCTTATTGTGGAACAGGACGATATTCCGACGGCTCGGAAGCTCTGGCAGTTACTTTATCCGCTGAACCAGTTTTTTGAGACGCAGGGGTATGTCGCCAGTGTCAAAGCGGCTACGAAACTGGCCGGGGTTGATGTCGGGGTGCCGCGCGATCCGTTCCAGGAACTGTCTGGGGAAAAAGTCCGGCAACTGCGTAAGCTCATGGAACCGCTGGGCGTGATCGGCACGGCAAAATAAAATAGCAGGTATCTGGTATGGAGCGAGTATCGTAACATACAAGGATAAGCTTGGTCTCATTCTGCTGTTTTTAGTAGGCGCCATATTCCTGGAGGGTTTCCCACCATGCGATGATGTTTTGCGGCGGGACTTGGTTTTGGATGACGTGGATGGGCGCGAAGATGAATCCGCCGCCGGGGGCCAAGTCTTCTATTCTTCTTTTGGTCTCGTCGCGTACCTGTTGGGGTGTGCCGAACGGCAGTATGTGCTGCGTGTCGCAACTGCCGCCCCATATAGTAATGTCCCTGCCGAACTCTTTCTTGAATCGTTTGGTGTCGCCCATGCCGGTACAATTGACCTGCCAGGGGTTGAGGATATCGACGCCGGCTTCGATAAGCAGTGGGATGGTCTCCCAAATTGCGCCGTCGTTATGGAAAAATATATATACCCTGGATTGGGCTTTTTTTTTGATGAATTCAAACAGTCTTTTATGATAGGGCCATATCAGTTTCTTGTATAAATTTAGTGAGACCAGCAAACCGGTTTGCGAGCCTAGATCATCGGCGGTCGAGACGACCAGGACATTTTGGCCGAGTGTCTCCAGTGCCTTGCCCCAATATTGCATTTTTATCTCGAGGATTTTTTCCATGATGGCGTGGACCAGTTTTTCGTTCTGGAGCATGTCACAGAAAAACTTTTCGTAGCCGGTCATCCACATGGCGTGTTCCCACATGCCGGAGCTCATTCTTTCGAGAAAATATGCCCGTTTTTCTTCATAGACGATTTTGTCGGCCCGCGTTTTGAGGCCGACGAACCGGGCCGGGTCGAGCGGGTTGGGCCAGGGATGGTTTTCGACGTCCCGGACGGTCCGGGCGTCTTTGAGAGGGCTGTGGTATAAGTCGTAATAAAAGCCGCCGTCGATAGGCATTTGCCAGCCCATGCCCCACTCATCGATCAACCGATCATAGCCGTCCTGTACGCCTAAGTCGTTCTGGAGGCCTTTTTCGGCCGGCGGGTTGGGAGCCACAATTTTGACGTCGATTTTCAATTTTTCAATAAGATCATCATCGACATGGGCGATCTGGGTTATCTTGTCCAGCAGCCGGACATTTTCGCTAAGCCCCAGATGTCTGCGCAGGTTCCTTAAAGTATTGATATTGATGCCGGTTACAGCGGCTGAACCGAGATCGAAAGGAACCTGATCCGGCTCCTTGTGCTCCAAGGCGGCCTTTACCCGTTCGTAACTGGTGTATTGCATATCTGGATACCTCAAGTTTATATTTTCAGGGAGGTTATGTCGTGCTCTTCCCGAATCAGCCAGGCCTGCATACCCCTGGTTTTGAGTCGGTAGGGCGTTATTTTCTCGACTTTTTCCAGCCAAATCAGCGTGCAAAATCGGCAATTCTGGCGGGCCTGCCAAAAATCGTCGGCTCCCATAATCAGGTTGTTATACTTGCGATGGATTTTTTTGATCGCTGCGGGGGTCAGGTTTTCAAAAAAAAGCACGTTTTTGACTACCGCCTCGGCCCGAACGGGACCGGCTGATTCCTTTAGCAACACCTTTTCGCCGGGAGCGATTCGGCGGAATGGCAGGCATGGGATTCTCGTCAGCCGACATTCCACGGATTTATGGCCCTGGACGATCAAATTTAGGTATCCGCGTTTCAGTATCGCTATGTGAATTTGCAAAATTATGGATCCTCTGTTCAGGCCGACGGAAAAATCAGCCAACTTGACGCCAGCGACAAAAAGATTGTAAAACGTTGATGCTGATACCAAAACAACGTTTTTAGGTGTGAATATCGACTTTTGATGCCAATATCCAGCTTGGTTAATTTACAAAAATCCGCTGTAATTTGCAAACAATTCTATATTGAAGACGTACTATCGGTATAATCGTCATTTTGACCGGGCAAAGGTGGTATGGCAAAGGTGCTGAACATCGAAAACACAGAAGCATTCTGGATCGCTTCCAAGTATTTGTCAAGAAGGAAGTAACGTAAAGACATATCTCTTTTTGGACGATAACTGACAATATGGATGACAATAGTGGTTCAACTGAGATGCAGGAGGAAATGGGGTATCTGCGTATCTATTTTCGGCAGGCTGTAATCATTCTGGCTCATGTATTGTTTTTTGCCATTTCGCTGTTTCTTTCCTTTACCGTCAATGATGAGATGCAGATCGGTGCGTGGTTTCCAGGGCTTTTCTTCAAATGGCTGCTGGTCACCCTGGCGGTGAAGCTGATCGTTTTTGGTCTGTTCCATCAGTATCAGGGCTGGTGGCGGTATGCGAGTGTTTCCGATCTTTTGAGTATTATCAAGGCATCGCACATCAGCGCCGTAATACTTGTGTTCGGCTGGTTCGTGGTGATCAATATCGAGGCTGTCCGAATACACATAGACTGGTGGAGTCGGGTCTCCTTTGCCGTAATGATGATTGATTGGGCCGCTACGATTGTGGTCATTTGTGGAGCACGATTGATAATCCGACTCTATTACGAAGAGACGCAGATGGTTTCCGGCGGTCGGCTGGCACGACTGCTCATTGTCGGGGCGGGAAATGCCGGGGAGGTACTTCTTCGTGAGATTTTGCGGATGCCCGTTTTGCGGTATGATGTCGTTGGCTTTATCGATGATAACCGCCGTAAGCACGGGGTGCGGATTAATGGAGTGCCGGTTCTGGGTTCTTCCGATCAAATCAAAGAGATGGCACGGATACATAATGTCGATGAGATTGTCATCGCTATGCCCTCGGCTTCGCATAAACAACTACGCCGTGTTATTGGGCATTGTCAGGGTGCCAATCTGCGTTTCAGTACCGTTCCGGACCTGGTTTCCATCGCCTCCGGCAAGGTGCGGGTCTCACAGATGCGTGAGATCGATATTAACGACTTGCTGGGGCGCGAACCGGTCACCCTTGACCTAGACCTTATCAGTGAGTTTACTAAGGACAAAATCGTCATGATAACCGGTGCGGGCGGGTCGATCGGTTCGGAGATGTGCCGCCAGGTGGGCCAGTTCGCCCCCAAAACCCTTGTACTTGTCGAGCAGTCGGAGAACTACCTGTTTTTTATTGAGCGGGAACTCAACAATAAATTTCCAGGGATAGATATCAAAGCTCATATCTGTGACATTACCGACCAGAAAAGAGTCAATGCGATGTTTGCCTGGTATCGTCCCGATGCGGTCATTCACTCCGCGGCTCATAAACATGTGCCGTTGATGGAAATGGACCCGGGTGAGGCGATAAAGAACAATGTGGTCGGTACTCGTAGCGTCGCTTTTGCCGCGGACAAATATCAATCCGGACTTTTTGTGATGATCTCCACTGACAAGGCGGTGAATCCCACCAGTATTATGGGATCGAGTAAGCGGCTGGCGGAGATGTCCATACAATGCCTTAACAATCGAAGCAGGACGCGATATGTTACCGTTCGTTTCGGTAATGTCCTTGGCAGCAATGGCAGTGTAATACCGATTTTCCGACAGCAGATCGCTAACGGCGGCCCTGTCACCGTAACCCATCCTGAAATGCAACGATATTTTATGACTATTCCAGAGGCTTCTCAATTGGTACTTCAGGCGGCGGCAATGGGACGCGGCGGCGAGATATTTCTGCTGGATATGGGCGAGCCGGTCAAGATAGTGGACCTGGCCCGGGAACTGATTACCCTTAGTGGTTTTAGGCCGGACGAAGATATCGAAATCGAATTTACCGGTATGAGACCCGGCGAAAAACTTTTCGAAGAATTGGCTATGGATGGTGAAGACATGCAACCGACTCGCCATCCTAAAATCAGTATCTGGAAAAACATTCCCGCCGATGAGACAGTTCTTGATAACGCTATCGAACGACTGCTGGCGGTCGTCAATGAGAAAGACAGCCACGACAAAATCGTTAAAATCGTAAAAGAGGTGATCCCGGAGTATGTCGGCGATGTGGACAGTATGAAACTTCACAAAGAACACATCTCCAAAATCAACGGCGACCATAACCATAACGCCAAGGATTCCACCGATCCCCGGAATAAAGAGCCCATCGGCCTGAAAGATCACCAGGAATAACACCACGTCGCGACATAAGACTCAGGCAGGACAATAGGTTGCAAACTCATAAGCGATTGGTATAATCGAGCGAACGAGCCGTGAATGTCCGATTAAAAACGTGGCGTATGGCTTGATTCCACGTGGAAAACGGGTGAGATTAATGAAATTACTGGTTAACGACAAGCAGATCGAAGGGGCCTTTAATGGGCCTGTCACCCTGGCCGGTGCGTTGGGAACTATTCAGGACAGCCACGTTGGTCCTAATGAGGTAATCGCCCATATCACCATTGACGGTTTGCCGCTCACGGCCGAGCGGCTGTCTATCTGGAAAGACCGTCCGACGAACGATTTTGATGAAATGCTCGTAGCGACAAAATCGCGAGGCTCGTTTGCGGCCGAGGCATTACGGATGATAGCTCAGAGACTTCGCGATGAGAGTGCCCCTCAACGTGCCCAGATCAGTGAACAACTCAGCCAGGGCCGCTGTCAGGAGGCCATGGAGTCGATGTTCGGTTATTTGCAGGTCTGGATCGCCGTCCAGCAGAATCTGGCCGCCGCCACCCGACTGATGGACATTGAAACAGACTCTCTCGAAATATTCAACCAGCCCGGCTCCACGTCACCGCAGGTTCGATCGGTCGCTGGGTACATTGACTACCTGACCGAACAACTCGCACGGGTCAAATCTGCTATCGAGGCTGGCGACCTGGTCCTGCTGGGCGATATTATGGAATACGAATTTTCCGAGCTGACCGACACCTGGGGCAACATCCTTCTGCAGTTAGCCGACCAGTTCGACCCCCAGGAATAGGGGGCTGGGGCAAGTGTGCCACGGCCGGAACGGCCGTGCTCTCAAGTGTTTCAACAGCCCAGCTTTGATTGAAGAGTACAACATTCTTTATGGTCGTGGATGGTACTTCTTATGCACACTGCGCAGGCGATCCTGGTCAACGTGCGTATAGATTTGGGTGGTGGTCACGTTGGCATGGCCGAGCATTTCCTGCACGCTGCGCAGGTCGGCGCCGCCCTGGAGCAGATGTGATCCGAAACAATGCCGCAATGTATGAGGCGTGATTCTACTCGTCATCCCTGCCCTGATCGCTACCTTACGTACGATTCGCCAAACCTCGATTCGGCTTAGAGGTCTGCCGGTCCGTGAAATAAAAACATTACTGACTATCTTTGGTTTAAGGCTGGTCTTGCGGAGGTTTGTTTCTTGGCCATTTTTTTCCTGTCCGGCCAATTGCGGGCGCAACTGCTGGAGATATTGCTGCAGAAAATCCAGAGCGGTTTTGTGAACAGGTATGATTCGTTCCTTGTGTCCTTTGCCGAAACATCGCAGGTACCCGATTTGAAAATTCACATCTTCTATGTTCAGGCCGGCGATCTCCGAGGCCCGCATACCCGTGGCATAGAGTGTTTCCATCAGTGCCCGATCGCGCAGGTAAAAAGGATCTTCCGGATCGACCGCGGTGATCAGATCGATGGTTTGTTTGGGACTGATGACTTTGGGCAGTCGCTGCCATGTTTTAGGGGTCTGGGTTACCGAGCAGATGTCTTTGTCCAGCAGACCGAACAGAACATGGTAACGTAAAAACATCCGCACCGCCACCAGATGCCGGGCGATACTGGTCGAGGCGAGCTGCTGATGGAAAAGATACCGCAGATAGTTCTGGAGGGCCGGTGGATTGATGGCATGGGGATCGGTAAGGTCGTTATCCAGACAATAACCGGCAAAACGTTGCAGATCGCTTCGATAAGCGACGATCGTATTGTCCGCCAGTCCGCACTCGATGTGCAGATAATCAAGATATGGTTTTATCTGAGTCAGGGGCCAAAGGCATGTTACGACATCAGCCATTTTCGGTTCCACCGAATTGTGACTATAGCGTTTTGCTGTCAAACTGTTTTACGTCGACGCCGACTGTTTCCAGTTGGCTCCGGCTCAATTGCAGGTAAAGCGGACACATCGTATAGTGGTTGGTACATAGATCAAAAGCTTCGTCCAGACGATTTATATTAAGGCTTTCGCTGCAATGGGGATTATTCGAATCAATAAACGGACAATTCATATTTATTCCTTTCGCGCATACGGCGTCACCTATATCCTCTTGTTGTCCTATCGGTCAGACAAGGCCGATTTGTACAGATTGTCGCTGGAAGGTGAGGCCCAACCCTGTGGCAGTATCAAGTATATTACGCATAAATGCCTTTGTTACAAATGGTTACCTTCATTTCAGCTTGTCATGCGTAATTTGGTCCATCATCTCCAGTGCTCGGCCGATTGGTATCCCGAAATTGGTCCCTGCAAACCCCTTCAAAATGGCTGTGTTGATTGCCATCACCTTGCCGTTACTGCCGATGACCGGCGCTCCCGAGGCGCCGATAGCGGTCGGGGCGTCATAGACGATCCTGCCGGCGCTCACCCGGCCGCACATTCCCCGCGTCGCCACCGGCTGAATCAGATGACGCTTGGCCATGTTCAACGCCACTTCTTCAAAACTCCTGCCCTCCTGACCCACAATCTGCTCGAGTTCATCCCGCCCCAAACGGGCCAACAGCAAATCGAATCCGGTCGGATAACCCAACACGATAACCGTTTGGCCCACCTTCAACGCGTCCTGTTTATCGACGCACGGTAGAACAGGTATCGTCGTACTGTCAAGCCGACAGTGCAGCATAGTTAAATCTTCCTCCTGGGCCGACCGAATCACTTCCAGATCGAACCCCTTGGCATGGTTGGGAAAAAACGCACGAAACAGCAGCATTTGCACTTCATATCCAGCCTGCAGAATCAGTTGATATTCCTCAGCGACCAGCCAGGGTGAAGTTACATGTTTATTGGTGGCGATGTAGCCTCGCCGGTCGATTAGAAAGCCGGTACCGGTATATTGCACAACCAGCGGTGGGCCGGCGCCTTCTATACTCAGACTAGGGGAGCTTGCCTGTATCTGTCCGTCACGCGAAAGCGGTGAAAATGGTTGATTTCGCCGGGTTCCTGCCTCATCGGCGCAACGTAGCGGCAATCCTGTCTTCGGATCGACAAACATATACTCGCCCTGAATCAGGCACACTCCGCCGGAAAGATCAGCCACGATCTTTTCCGAATTATAAGAACAGTTCGCAATCTCGTTTACCTGTTGATTGGACTGCTCGATCTCCCGATCAACATGCCGTTGCAGGTTCACCAGATGATTCGCCCAATCGCTGCTGCGGGCCTGAACATTGGCCTGCTTTAGCTGTTGTATTTGGTGGTACTGCCTTACGGATAAAACACCCAACACTGCCAGTCCGATAATAAACATTGCAGGGAAAAGCCATCTGCTCGGTCCCCTGATATGCCTGTTATTTTGCCCATCGTCAAACTGCATACGCCTTACTGTCCTACAAGTATAGGAATAATTTTCCAGATTTCCTGTTCCCCTACGGCCCTGACTGTCGCCTGTGGAGTCCAGACTGGCATCTCTCTCCGCCAACTAGAGTATCGGCAGAACAAAAACCGGCCTTCTTTGAATTATTTGACGGAAAACTGACGATCTATCCGTGTTGTATGGAGGCTTGATCGTTTGCATGAGGTATGGTCTGAATATCGTGACCAGAAAAGGGGCACAAAGACATTTGGCCGCACTTTTGTTGGCACTGGCGATGATAATCTGATTTATTGCAACCACGATACAGATCGGCTAATATCGCAAAATATGACTTAACTCTGTGTTTTGCAATAGGTTACGACCTTCATGCCGGCATATCTCGCCCGGTCCGGTCAATTAAAATACCAACAAAACACTTGACGAAATGTCATTATCGGATAGAATGGTGTATATAGATGGTAGTGAGTATTGGCTACGGGTCCTCCTCCTCGCTGCCGACTGCCCCCCCCAGTTGTGCAGCATCCCGTAGCCATTTTTTTTGCTCGGATGCCGCACTCTATGGGGTGGAAATTTGTATTTGGGTGATATGCCCCGGCCATTTTAGCTGTATTTTGCAGACGCTCCACCGATTTTTTCACATCCAAATCGCCCAATCTGATTTATAATGCACCATGAAATACCCGGCAGGCAACTATCCGGAAACAACTGACCTGGAGAGACGCTGATAAATGAGCCATTCGATACCGTTGTATAAGTTTCTTGACCCCGTCATGATCAGCCCCAGGCTTGTGCGTGCCGGTTTGAGTGAGCAGGCTGCCATGGAAAAGGCCCAGTTGCTGAACAAATCGGCACAGGCTCTCAGGCAAGCGGGTATCGCGGATGAAATCGAGGCTAACGCGTTTTTCGTGCCAGGCCGAATTGAGGTATTGGGCAAGCACACCGATTACGCTGGCGGCCGCAGTATAGTAGCCGCGACCGATAAAGGATTCTGCTTGATCGCGACCAGGCGCGACGATTCCACTGTTCGGATCACCGACGCCGTCAGTGATGAAGAGGTCACATTTCCCTTGAGTTCGCAACTGGTTGCCAAAACCGGCCACTGGTCCAACTATCCCATGACCGTCGCCCGTCGCATCAGCCGCAATTTTCCAGGTTCGCTTTGCGGGGCTGATATCGCTTTTGCCGGCGATCTGCCCCCGGCTGCGGGAATGAGCAGTTCCAGCGCCCTGATGATTGCGATATTTCTTGCCCTTTCCCGCATAAACCATCTCGACCGCCATGATGCCTACATCAGCAATATCGATGGTATGGAGTCATTGGCGGGATACCTTGCCACCATCGAGAACGGCCAAAACTTTGCCGCGCTGACTGGCGATAAAGGCGTGGGCACATTCGGCGGCAGTGAAGACCACACCGCCATCCTCAACTGCAAAACCGGGATGCTCAGTCAATATTCCTATTGCCCGGTCAGGTTCGAGCGACTGATAGTTGTCCCGGCGGGTTACATTTTCGCCGTGGCGACTAGCGGCGTTATTGCCGAAAAAACCGGCGCCGCACTGGCCAAATATAATCGGGCCTCGCAATTGGCATCAGCGGTCGTACAAATATGGCGGGATGAAACCGGCCGTGACGATCCGCATCTGGCCGCGGCGATTTCAAGCTCAGCCGATGCGGCTGATCGTATGCGAAGTATTTTGCGAAGGCGCAGTCATGCCAATTTTACCGCGGATGAGTTGACAGATCGTTTTGAGCAGTTTTACGCTGAAAGCGAACAGATTATCCCGGCTGCCGGCGAGGCGATTATCGAAAAAGACATGGCCGAGTTCGCCGCGCAGGTTGACCGCTCGCAGAAACTGGCTCAAAACAAATTGGGTAATCAAGTCGAACAGACGATTTTCCTGGCCCACTGTGCCCGTCAATTGGGAGCTATCGGAGCTTCAGCTTTTGGCGCCGGTTTCGGAGGGAGCGTTTGGGCTTTGACCGCAATCGATACAGCGAAAAAATTTCTGCAGAACTGGGCTGAACAATACCATGAAAAATTTCCTCAGTTCGCAGCCCAATCGAGTTTTTTCCTTACGCAACCCGGCCCAGCCGCATTCGAGCCGGGGCTATCCGTATAGGGAGTGTGTATGATAGACCGAAGAGAATTTTTACGTTTACCTGTGGAAAAACCATCTCATTAAACGCAGAGGATTTAGCATGCTTTTAGAAAGAATTGATTGGGTCATTATTGCGTTCTTTTTTGTCACGACACTGTTGGTCGGCATCATCACTTCCAAACGCGCCGGCCGCAACTCCGCCGAGTTCTTCCTCTCCGGCCGCAACATGCCGTTTTGGCTGCTGGGCATCTCCATGGTTGCCACCACCTTCTCCACCGACACCCCCAACCTCGTCACCGACCTGGTTCGCACTCATGGCGTATCCGGCAACTGGTTATGGTGGGCGTTTCTTCTGACCGGCATGTTGACCGTCTTTGTCTATGCCAAGCTCTGGCGCCGCTCCGGTGTGATGACCGACGTCGAGTTCTACGAAATACGCTACAGCGGCAAACCCGCCGCCTTCCTTCGCGGCTTTCGGGCGATTTACCTGGGCGTTTTCTTTAACGTCATAATCATGGCCACCGTCTCACTCGCCGCCATCAAAATCGGCGGCGTCATGCTCAAATTCTCACCTGTACAGACAATCTCGGTCGCTCTGGTCGTTACCGTCATTTATTCCGGCTTAGGCGGTTTGCGGGCCGTGTTGATTACCGATTTTTTCCTTTTTATATTCGCCATGTTCGGCGCTATCGCCGCCGCCGTCGTCGTCTGCCGCCTGCCCCAAGTCGGCGGCCTAACGGGCCTGATAACCCATGAAAACGTCGTAGGCAGGCTTTCTCTGCTGCCCGATTTCTCCGACCCAACACTTTTTATTCCTGTTTTGATTATACCCATCGCCGTTCAGTGGTGGTCCGTCTGGTATCCCGGCGCCGAACCCGGTGGCGGCGGCTATCTAGCACAGCGAATGCTCTCAGCCAAAAACGAAAAACACGCCATCGGCGCCACACTGCTCTTCAACTGCTGCCATTACGCCCTGCGCCCCTGGCCATGGATCATCGTTGCCCTTGCTTCACTGATCGTCTATCCGGACATAGCTTCTCTTAAGGCCGCCTTCCCGCACGTTGCCCCCGACATTGTAAAAAACGACCTGGCATATCCTGCTATGCTCACCTTCCTGCGACCTGGCCTGCTCGGTATTGTCGTCGCTTCGCTGATCGCCGCATATATGTCCACCATGTCCACGCATCTTAACTGGGGATCCTCTTATGTCGTAAATGATTTCTACAAGCGATTTATCAAACCCGACGCCTCCGAGAAGCAGCTTGTTCTTATCGGCCGTATCTCAACCGTTGTGCTCACAGTACTTGCCGGCGCTATGGCTCTTCTATTGGAAAACGCACTGCAGGCCTTTCATATCATGCTCCAGATTGGCGCCGGTACCGGCCTGATCTTCATCCTGCGATGGTTCTGGTGGCGGATCAACGCGTTCACCGAACTGGCCGGCATGATCGTATCCTTTCTTGTCGCCCTGGCTTTGCTTGTTATCAGGAAATACCAATGGGCTACCTTTGATTCGTCACAGGAACTGCTCATCGGCGTAACCATAACTACCACTTGTTGGCTGATCGTTACTTTTCTAACCAGACCTACCGACAGTCAAACGCTACGAAAGTTCTATCGTCTGATCCGCCCCGGCGGCAACGGCTGGAACGCGGTTTTGCGCCGTGCCGAAGCTGACAACGACCCAATAAAAGAAACCGCACGCCCCGGCGATCTGCCCTTGGGAATTATCTGCATGGTCGCCGGCTGCTTCGCCGTCTATAGCACCGTTTTCGCCGTCGGCTTCTACATATACTCAAAAACCACCTCCGCCGTAATCTGCACCATCATCGCCCTTGCCGCCGCCGGCTTCCTGACCAAAACCTGGACCAAAATGCAAATGAAATGATACACGTGTTTCACACAAGGTGTTTTGCCATTGCCTCAAGCATCTCGCACCCGCGATGTCGGTAAGTGTGATGGGCCAGCAGTTTTTCACGTCCGGCCCGGGCGATAGCTCGCCTTTCATGTTCGTTATCAAGATAATAGCGAACCTTACCCATCAGGTCACCTGGACTATCGAAGGTAACCACCTCGCTGCCTAACCGAAAGAATCTGCTCAGACCATCAGCCTGGCTGTCACGAGGATGTGATTTGACCAGGAAAAAGGCGCCCGCGGCAATACCGTCCAGCAGATAACTGTCTGGCCGACCCCTGCCGGAAATGTGCAGAAATATCTTACCGCCATTATAAAGCTTATTCAGTTCCGGACCGTTGCTGACAGTCCCGGCTGCTAAATGGCCGACTGGCGACTGCTGCCAATGCGACAGCCCTCGCCCATGCCGCCCAGGCAACTGTGACCATCCCCAAATCCGCAAATTAAAGCCGGCTTTATCGAGACTATCACAGTAGATATCCTGCAATGCAGCCTCGCCGAGATAATCTTGAATCAGTCTCGTGTAGAGCTTGATCATATCGTCTTCACGTAGTTCAACGCCGCAGCGCTGCGCTCGCATAAGATATTCTCGCGCCATACCGCAATGATAATCACCTGGAGACCGTTGAATTTCTTCGATAATTGTATGCCATAGCTTTTGATGGGTGGACAGTTCAATTTGATACCTCTGCGGATCCAGACTCTGCCGGTTGCCAACCAATACCACATCGGCTCCATAACGGACCATATCGTCGGAATCCAGTTCAACTGGAGCAAACAATTCTTCATTGACCGCCGGCGGCAGACAGACCAGGCGTTCCTCCGGCAGACTCGCCCGGCGAAGCTTTTCATATTCATCGCTGTGGGTATAGAAAATAAAATCATTGGGACCGATTCGCTCGGCCGGTTGTGATTGTGGATTCATAATGGTCTCGGGCGGTTCGCGCAAAATTGTGGCGCACACGGCCGAAGCAGGCAAAAAAGCTGAAATGTCACGGCGCAACACATCCACCAATATAATTAAATGAGGCGCCAGCCGATCCAGCCGACTTAGCTGCCAGTAGTGCGAGACAACATCCGGCCGATCCGGCGCCATCCAATCGGTGGACGCTCCCAATTGGGCAAGTCCGTTAAGTACATCCCGGCTGGTACGATAGTCGGTGAGGGTATATGCCTTGGTGCAGTTGGCCGCTCGCAGCTTTTGAATGTCACCCTCGCCGGACAAACAAAATTGCTTCAATGTTTCCGTCAGCAGCCTTTCCTGATCACGTTTCTGCTGCCGGCTCCAAAGCTCATCAACGGCTGTTGCGGCATCTTGTATCACCCGCTCCATAGCCCAGGTCACTTGTTGAGCGAAAAGTTGGTTCTCCTGATCGCTCAGCCAGGTCCAGGTAGTGGTTTTACTGATGGGGCTATAGCCGGGATGCGTAGCGAAAAAGTCTTCCAGTAGTTTGCCGGGATCATCACCCAACAGCAGTACCAGTTGGCCGCGACGCAAATAACCGGTAAAATCTCGCAGACGCATAACCAGATTCAAATTCAAAGGATCGCTTTCGATTACTATCAGCGCCTGATACGGCGCCATCTCCTGCAGAATGAACTGGGCGCCGGCGCCGCTGCCGATACCGTTCATAGCCAGGTTGCCGCTGCCTATACTGGTTCGCTGGAGATTCCCGCGGGCGGCAATCAGCGGAACACTGCTGTAACCCAGCCAACGACGCTGGCCGTCCGACTGGCGAACCCGAAACGTAACCGAACCATCCCGGGCCACCACCATTTCCGCTCTATCGCCGATTGCCATCGTCGCTATGCTATCCGCCAAGACCTCATCTCTCCCACGCAAAGCGCTCAGGTTAGCGATAAACAGCTTACTTGCGGGCCAATCATCAAGAAGCTTTTGGGCGTAAACATCTTCTTGCGGGCTTGCTTGGTTGAAAATTTTATTGTCACTGGTATCGGACATATACGTTTATTACTCAAACTAACCGATTCGTTAAAATCGGTCAGTTTGAGTTTATTTCCTTACTGGCAGGCTCGGACAATCGTCTTTATATGATTATCCCAGACGGCCTGCGGATCTAATGCCGCGGCTCGCTGGGCCAGTAATTTTTCCGATGGCGGATCATCCAACAGGTTTTCGACAGCCTCAGCCACGCCCTTAACATCGCGCGGCCCTACGCACCGGCAACCAAGATTTTCCAGGTCTTCGTCGATGTAGTAGCGCTCGTTGCGACTGGTGACAACGGGCAGTTGACCCTGGATAGCGGTCATAATAGATGTGTTTCGCATATCCGCACCACGCTCGGGCAGGCTCACAAAAACATCCGCGGCCATTATACCGTCAGCAATCTGATCATCGCTGGCAAAACCGGTCCAGATGATATGCTCGGCCAAACCCAACTCCTCGGCCAGCTTTTGACAATGGGGGTAATAGTCCGGAGCATCATTGTGGGAACCGCCTAAAATCAAACCATAAATGTCCCGCCCACCCCGACGCAACATATCCAAAGCGCCGATAAGAACATCTATGTTCCTGCCCGGCAGCACAAATCCAAAATACGCCACACACGAGGCATCCTGTGGAATCCCCATTTTTTGACGAGCCTTGATTCTTGCGTCACTGCCCCGGGCGGGCAGTTGGAAGTAACTGCTCATGGGCGCACGATAAATCTTGTTTTCCCGAATCCCCTGAGCACGGACAGCACTATAGTCACGACTATTGGAGACAATCACAGCATCGGCCGCACGAAACAAAGGACGGTACCGCTGTCGAAATATCGGCTTGCCCACTGCAATGTCGTGCTGCATTACCACCAGCCGAAGCTGCGGCGCCATACGTTTCAGCAGCGGGCCTACTACCGACATAACCGCGGAATTCCATCTATTGTATTTGATCGTTGGGTTCTGGATATTCACCGCATCGGGCGCCAGCGCAAGAATCTCCCGGCAAATATTCTTAGCCTGTACATATCCCCATTTCTTTATCCGAGGATGCACATGATAACCCTTGGCGATATCCTGATCCACCGCCGGATCGGCGCTGGTCAGTACATGTATATCGTACTGACCCAACTGGGCGGTAACCTCGGCAATCCGCCTGACGTAGGGCGAAATACCGCAGACTATCTCCGGAAAACTACCCGATACTATCACTAACCGCCGTTTATTTGCCAAAAACCATCCACTTTCTCAATTAACCCAACTTCCTCACATAGACTGTCAAACTAACATTAACAACCATTCCTGTCCTATCCTGTCGTTTGGATAGGTTCTTAATCTATGCGGTTGTCATTACCAACCTACTTTAACGCCTTGGCGGCGATGTCCGTACGGTAATAGGCGCCTTCGAAGTCGATCTGCTTAACCGCCTGGTAGGCCGCCACTTGCGCCTGGGAAATCGTATCGCCTATCGCCGTAACGCCCAGCACCCGTCCGCCACTGGTAACAAGCCGGCCATCTTTCATCGCCGTACCGGCATGGAAAACCTTGACATCGTGGTTTTTCTCCGCATGTTCGATGCCGGTGATAACTTTGCCTTTTTCGTAACTTCCTGGATAGCCACCAGATGCCATTACTACGCAAACAGCCGGCCGGGTGTCCCATTGCAGATCAACCTTATCGAGTGTGCCGTCGCAAACGGCTAACAGCACTTCCAGCAGATCGCTCTTTAGCCGCATCAGGATCGGCTGCGTTTCCGGATCGCCGAACCGTGCATTGAATTCCAATACCTTGGGGCCGCCGGCGGTTATCATCAGCCCGCCATAAAGTACGCCCTTATAAGGACTACCGTTGCGATTCATACCGTCAACGACCGGCACGAGAATTTCCCGCTCGATTTGGCTCATCAGTTTGTCAGTTATGATCGGCGCGGGTGAATAAGCACCCATACCACCGGTGTTTGGCCCGGCGTCACCGTCGCCGAGGGGCTTGTGATCCTGAGACGATTCCATAACGTAAATACTGTGCCCATCAACAAATGCGAGAATCGAGGCTTCCTGGCCGAGCAGTTTTTCTTCGACGAGTACACATTCGCCGGCATTGCCGAAGATGCGATCGAGCATAATTTTTTCCGCGGCCAGGATGGCGTCTGCGGGGTCGTCGCAGACGAAAACGCCTTTTCCCTTGGCCAGGCCGGTGGCTTTGACGACTACGCCCGATTCTCGTGACGCGATGTATGCTTTCGCGTCGTCGAAGTTTTTGAAGATGCGGCCCTCAGCGGTGGGGATGGCGGCGGCGTGTAAGATCTTTTTGGCAAAGGCTTTATCGGCCTCGATGGCGGCGGCGGCGGCGGTGGGACCGAAGGCTTTTATGCCGACTTTGGTCAGGGCGTCAACTAGGCCGTCGGCTAATGGGTCTTCCGGGCCGACGACTACTAAGTCTAAGTTCTTGTCCTGGGAGAACTTAACGATCGCGGGGATGTCGGAGTCTCTGATATCTATGTTGGAGCCGAGTTGGGCGGTGCCGGGGTTGCCGGGAGCTATGTATAACTGCTTTAATAATCTGGACTTAGATAGTTTCCAAGCGATTGCGTGTTCACGGCCGCCGCCGCCGACTAACAATACTTTCATGATAAAATCTTTCTTGTATGTATGGAAAAACCTGTAATTTTGTAAAAAAACGCACGATTTGTTGTGATTTTAGCGGATTTTGGTGTGATTTTGAATAGAAATAAATGACGGAAGAAGGCACGAGGCATGAGGGGGAGGAGATGTGCGTTTGTAAGTGCTTATTTTTGGTGTCGGGGAATTGTTGTAAGTGCTTATTTTACGTTGTTGGAATTGATGTAAGTGCTTATTTTCGCGTAACGATTATAACGATTAGGTAAGATAGGTAAGAAAAAAGGGTGAAATTCGGCGAAATTTGGATGAATTCTGATGAAAAGTGATGCGGTTTGTACTATGTTTGCACTATGTTTGTATGTAGTTTGTAGTATGTTTGTGGTA
>CAZICK010000047.1:0-30047 GCA_964537505.1 uncultured Pirellulales bacterium | reverse complement strand
AGAGGGCGGACGGGTGGGGGGAAGGACAGAAGTCAGAAGACAGAGGGCGGACCGGGGGCAGGGGGCGGAAAAAGGCAATAGGCAATAGTAAGAGAGAAGAAGAAAGAGGGCGGACCGGTTAGGGGGAAGTCAGAAGATAGAGGGCGGAGTTGGGATGGGGCGCGAACTTGGGGCGGTTGCCAACGGAATTGTTGGCAACAGGGTTGTTGGAATATTGCGTAGTCGGAGTGGGGAGAGCAGAGGGGCCAGGGGTTGAGATTTTGTTTGACATTTTGGACGGGCTGTGGTAAAGAAGGGTGATGCGTATATCGTATTGGGTATTGCGGGGGCGGAAAGATGGAGAGGTGGGGAAAGAATGGAACACGGACCCGGGGCGGCAGGTTTTACATACCGCCTTTGGCGGCGATGATTTGAGGGATTGTCACAGATTAGATTGAAAAATGGGGATAGAAAAAAGAAAAATGTACCGGACACCTTTAATTTTCGGACACTTTTAATTTTCGAGATACCCCCCTAACGACGCTTGGAGGTTTGCCTATTTTACCAGAAAAGTGTCTGACCCCTTTAGTTCTCTGTTCTGATAGATTGTTTTGTCATTTTATTTATAACTAAAGAAGTTGAGGACCGATGATTATTTGTAGAAATATACAACCAATTGTCAAGGGGGGTGTATTTATCCAAGAAAGGAGATCGCACAATGGATCAGGGAAGAATCCTACTTAAACTTTTATTGGATGAAGTTGATCTCGGAAATCTAAAGCTTGATGGTTTCTCAGACAGATTATGTATCCAAAAAAAGATATATTTGGTGCAGATTACTGGTTTGGATTTGGGCTACCGGTACAACTGGTATCTTAGGGGGCCTTATTGTCCCTCTTTAACTGAAAATGTTTTTCTCCTTAGGGAAGAGATTAACAACGGCGAGCATGACTATGAAGAATATTGTTTGGCAGAAATGGCCCAAAACCTTATAGGCAAAGTAAAGAACCTGTGGGCTAGGCCGGGGAATGTATCTACTGAGGAGCCAGAATGGGTGGAGATGCTCGCATCTATGCATTATCTAAAAACAATTGCTTATTGGCCACCAAGCAAAGATGTGACAAAAGAGCAGGTAGTACAGAAGCTGATCGAAACCAAACCACATTTTAGGGACAAGAACAAGCTTATCGATGAAGCTTGGGAGAGGTTGCAACAATTTGGCTTACTTGACAAGAAAAGTTTAAATTAAGAATGGTAATCTTCGGAAATAAATATGTCAATTGATTATCGCCATAAGATGATTATGGACCCAGTTCATGGGGACATCGGCCTAAGTGAGCTGGAAACAAAAATAATTGACACTCCCGCCTTTCAAAGACTTCGACGGCTAAAACAGCTTGGATTTGCCTCTCTTGTTTATCCTAACGCAAGCTACAGTCGTTTTGCGCATTCATTGGGAGTACTTCACATTGCCAGTCGTGTAGCGGAGGTCTTTGAACGGAAAAAACTGATTGATGAGGACGCTGTAAAAAAACTACGAATTGCGGCATTGTTGCACGATATTGGACATTATCCTTATTCACATCTGATGGAGTATATTGAATGGGAACAACCAAGCGAGAGATTTTTACAAAAGGAAGGAAGTGAGGCTAAGCCAACTTCTGTAAGTGATAATTATCCGCCCCACGAAGAACTTGGCAAGTTAATTGTTTCTCAAAGAAAGGATATAGCAGGGCTGCTGGAGAAAGAAGGGATTGATACAAATGAGATCGGAGCCTTAATAAAAGGCGAGCATCCGGATATTCCAAACATTCTTCACAAGAGCCTAGATGTAGATCGTTTGGACTATCTAGTTCGAGACTCACTAAATACCGGCTTACCATATGGCCGAGTTGATCTCAACTACATTCTGAATAATCTAGTTATTGCGGATGGCAAAGAAATTGTTTTGAAAAACAAGGCTCGGCTTTCGGCTGAACACTTGCTTCTTGCTCGTTACTTTATGTTTAATGCAGTATATTTGCATAAGACAATTTTTGGCTTTGAAGAACTTGTCCGGAAAACTTTATTATTGTTTATGAAAAAAAAAGAAATATACACTTCCGGTAGCGAAATAGAAAAAATGGTCACAACCGATTCCGGAGAATATTTAAATTTTCACGATGGTTATCTTGACATAAAATTTGACTCTTGGGCGATTGAAAATTCAGATGATCTCATAAGTATATTTTGTAGAGCAATCAAACACCGTCATCCCCCCAAGTTAGTTCATGAAGTTGTTGATTTGCAGCACCGCGATGGAGGAAATCCCCGTAAGGAATATATTCTTTTTCGCACGTTTCTACAGAATCGCTTGAAGGAATGTTCAAAAGAATGCGAAATAGAACCGCAGTTTCTTTTTTGGCGTGAACCTAAAGATATTCATTTCGAAGCTGTGATGCCTTTTGTAAGTCTTTCACAACTTAAAGATCTACAAGAAGGTGAGCTAAGAGAACTTATCAGACTTATCGATTCTGATGGCAATATAAAAAACTTAATCGAAGAAAAAAGTAGTATAATATATCACTTAAGTCAACTTCAGGCTAAATCGATAAGATTATATGCAGTTAATACTGCAGATGAGCAACTGAAGAAGCTAAAAGAAAAGATAAAAAAATTTATTGGTTCAGGGTGAATTGGACAAATCTGTTTCACAGTTAAGAGAGTTTTCCTGCCTTCGGCAGACAGTGAACTGGTCTTTGGCGGGGCGGCTCTATAAGGTTTTTAAAGGCACGGGAAAGCTTGGAATTGTCTTTTGTGATTGAGATAATGGGATGGTGGAGTTTTTTGAGAGCAGTTGGTCTGAGCACGGCGGCGGGTGACACGCAAAGGTCCGCGTGGGCTAAAAGGACCATCCTACCGGAGAAAATGGCGGGCAATGGCGGGGGTTATGCCAATGCCCCCCGGGCACGGCCCGGGCTACCTGGCTAATCCTACTTCGCTAAAGCTACGAAGGACAAGTGAACGCGAATTGGCGCGAATCAGGTTGAAAAATAGGGACATGAAATGAAAAAATGTACCGGACACCTTTAATTTGTACCTTTAATTTGTATGCGGAAGGGAGAAAAGTAGAATGTCCCCTTTTCTTTACTTGTTTACAAGTTCATTGCCATCACTGTTTCTCGATAAGCGCCTACAATCAGCAGCAATATTCCCAAGACCAGACAAAGAGTTTCCTGTCTGGACAATCTGACATCTCGCAGATTCATTACTTTCGCCGGCTTCCACTCCCCGCTCCACCTCCACCAACTCCGATACTGGTACACGCCGTACTTCACGGTTGACGCAATCACCAAGATAAAGCCGAGTGTTTCCACCCCGCCTATGGTTTTACCAAGAGCCATTGCTTCACGCACATTGGAATAGCGATCCAGATCGTCAGACACAAATGAATTAGTGCCAACGATCAAACCACCAGTGACTGCCAGGACTATCGGGATTAAATACCCAGCGGGGAAACCCTTAACCTGGTTGAAGTTCGCCACAATAGCGATTATGGCATATATGCCCAAGTTGAAAAGCAGGGTTAAGCCAAACTGAGGCCAAAAGGATCCTGCTTTGGCAACAACCTCGCCAGCAGCCATCTGCGGACTTCCACGCATAAACCCTTCTGGCAGAAAATAAAAGGCAAATACAAAGCAGATGTCGAATAGAAGCGTGTTAATTCCATAGAGCCACAGAATTCGTTTGAACACGCCATCTTGTGTCTGAACAAACATTGTATTCATATTCTTTCTCTCCTTTCTGATGTTACTCCATTCGATGTAGCCAAGCCGCCCAACGTTACGGCTGTGCTGCGCCGCGAACGCGGCTCCCGTTCGCTGGACCGTCTTGTTCTGCAAGGCTCTCACCCTCTCGGGCGCTTAAAGATAACGACGACATCGCGAGTGTTGCCGTAAGCTTCGTTGGTATCGAAAGCGGCTGCAAGCTCCCATCCGTCGCGCCCGAGTTCGTTCATCATCGCGTCAAGTTGGGCTTCATCGAACTTGCCGCCCATGATCCCCTTCGCCTTCAGCTTCACGGTCTTGTATTCCCATTTCATATTCATTCCTCCGCCGAACAATGGTTATATGGTTTCTTCATAACACCTTTGGGCCGCGAAAACGCGGCATAAGACCCCTCTTGCGATTCTCTCGTAAAGCCGGTATTTTCAGAGCGTTATGTCATGTTCTGCAATGAACGCGGGGGGATATATGGTTTCTATATAAGAGAGCCAGTTGCAAAACCCTCCGAAACACGGCGGAACCGTTCTGCCGCTGACCTTTCGGAAAGCAACATAATTCTGTTTCTACCGTAGCGGAAATTACTGCTCTTGTCAAGTTCAAAATTCGTTTTTTTTCTTTTTGAAAAACCCGTAACTTATTTATTTATATGTTGTTATGTTCATTTCAAAGCGGGCTGTCGATCAAAATCCCATGTAAATCTTCACCCAAACACTGCTCAACGTGGGATTCTTCCTGCCTGCACTCACTGCCTCAACACCGTTTCACGAGGTTTTGCAAGAGGCTCGGGTAAATGAGTAGGGTAGAGCGACTGTTTTTTAGTACAAAACAACCATGATATTTGCTATAATATGCTGAGCTATGCTGGAGGCGAGTGTAGAACCTGCCGATCAGATGTAAGGCCGCAGAAATATTTGGCTGCCAACCCGTAAACGCCGATCAGTAAAGAACTTGGGCGGTTAAAAGCCGGAATTATAGAACCCAGGTAATTTTGAGACTGCTATTTGCGACCCACTTGTGCAAAGGCTTTTCCAGCGAGGAGAAAAGAATGAATAATGCCCTGGCAACCCCTTCCGTAAGGGTACTGACGCTCACTTTGATTTTATCCCTGGTTTTTGCCGCCACGATCTGGGCTGACCATCCTGTAGGCGATGCTGACGGGAACTGTACCGTTGACATTAAGGACCTTCTGATATTGTCCGATAATTGGCTGGATGGGACTTGTTCGGAGACTAACTGTGGGGACATGGGCGGTGAGGATGGGGTCAACATGGTTGATTTTGGTCTGATGGCCCAGAACTGGCACGTGACTACCGCTCCCCTGGTGATTACGGAGTACATGGCGGATAACGAAACCACCATCGCCGACGGCGACGGCAATTACAGAGACTGGATCGAGATTTACAATCCAACGGACGATACAATCAGCCTGGACGGCTGGTATCTGACCGATGATCTCGGCGACACCGGCCATTGGTGGCCTTTTCCCAGTGACGCGGTCATTGGAGACCACGACTATTTACTGGTGTTCGCTTCGGGAGCGAGTCCGGGTTATGTTGACAGCCTGGGATATATGCACACCACATTCGCGCTCAATAATGAGGGTGAGTATCTCGGGTTGATAGCCGCTGACGGTGTGACCATCGCTTGTGAATACACGGAGCTACTGGGGCAATACGATGACGTATCTTATGGTTTGACGGCGGGGATGAGCCAACGTGGATATTTTTGGCCGGCGACGCCGGGCCAACCCAACCCGGCTGAGACAAGCGGCGATCCGACCCGGCAGGTTGTCATCAACGAAATTATGTATCATCCTTCCAGCGAAAATATCCTGGAAGAGTATATCGAGTTGTATAACCTCTCGGCTGAGTCGGTAGATATGTCGGGGTGGGCGTTTAGTAACGGGGTGGCTTTTGTTTTTCCGGAAGCGACCATAGTGGCATCGGGCGCCTACCTGGTAGTGGCAGCGGAGGTGGCGACGTTTTCGGCGAAATATCCGGGCGTAACCAATGTGATTGGTGGTTGGGATGGCCGGCTGAGCAATAAGAGCGAAGAGATCGAACTGGATGATGCGATGGGAACACGGGTCGATCGGGTGACCTACGCCGATCAGGGCCACTGGGCCCAGCGGGAGTTAGGGCCGGTAGAGTTCCAACATCGCGGTTGGCAATGGTCGGATGCGCACGACGGCGGGGGCAAATCACTAGAGTTGATAAATCCGGTTCTGTCCAATCAGTACGGGCAAAACTGGGCGGCAAGCCTGGTTGACCAGGGAACGCCGGGGGCGGCTAACTCGGTAGCCGACACTGATATTGCCCCGATGATCCTGGAAGTGGAGCATCTTCCGATTATTCCACATTCGAGCGATACCGTGACGGTGACAGTCCAGCTCATGGATGAATTGACCACGGGTTTGACGGCGGCGCTGTACTATCGGCCCGATCAATCGACATATACGCAGGGCGTTTACCCTCACAATGCGCCCAACGCGTTTACGAGCGTAACGATGTATGACGATGGCGTTCATGGTGACGGAGCAGCCGGCGATGGCGTTTACGGCGTCGAGATACCGGCTCAAGCCGATGCAACGATTGTGGAGTTTTATGTTAAAGCGAGCGACAGCGGCGCGAACTGGCGTACCTGGCCCGCTCCGAGCGATATAGATGGTTCGCCGGAGCAGGTAACCAATATGCTCTACCAGGTAGATGACTCGTTCGATCCCAGTGCCCAGTGGGCCCCGGGTAGTCGTCCGATTTTCTATATCATTATGACCGAGGGGGATCGGGCCGAATTGGAAGACATTGGCGATGACGGTGATCCGTGGACGGGCGAGGGCGCGACCAACGCCCAGATGAATGGAATGTTTGTCAGTCTTGACGGCACGGATATGAAGGTGCGTTACAATGTGGGCGTACGCAATCGCGGCAACCGCACCCGGGTCGATCCGCCGAACAACTACCATATTGATTTCCGAAACGATGACCCGTGGAAGGATATCACCGCCCTGAACATTAACAGTAAGTACGCTTTCCTGCAAACACTGGGCAGCCTTATGTTTCGGATCTCAGGACTGGCGGCGCCGGAGGTGGAGTTGGTAGAGGTACGGGTGAACGGCCAGAACCTGGCCCTGGACGATCCGAGCGTTATGTACGGTTCGTACGCGGCATTGGAGGCGTTCAACAATGAATGGGCGGAGAACCATTATCCGGATGATCCGGACGGCAATTTGTACCGATGCACATATTATCAAAATAATGTCGATCCCATGACCTACGCCGATCTGATCTTCATAAACCCGGGCAGTCCTCCCGATCCGAGCGACTACCATGAGAACTATCCGAAACAAACCAACGAAGAGGACGATGACTATACTGATTTGTTCACTTTGATCGGCGCCCTAAATGACAATGCTTTGCCGGACGATGAGTTTTACGATCAGCTCAGCCAGATAGCAAATATCGAACAGTTTGTGCGTTACATGGCGGTAGATAGTCTTATCGGTAACAGTGAAGGTGGTTTGATTACCGGTGATGGTGATGATTACGCGATGTATTGCGGTGTGAACGATCCGCGTTTTGTACTGCTTCCCCATGATCTGGATACGATTTTGGGCCAGGGCGAATACTGGCTGGGCTACAGTTGGGATATTTTCCGTTACGCCAATGTGGAAGGCCTGGAGCTGATGCTGAACAACCCGCGAGTCATCCAGATGTACTTCACTGAGCTTATGGACCTGATCGAGACCGTGTTCGCCCCGGAAAATTTTGATCCACTGGTTGAAGAAGTGCTCGACGGTTTTGTGCCTGGTAGCACAATCGACGCTATAAAGGATTACATGGTAAATCGCATAAACGCCAACGGCGCCGTTCTCGACCAGATACCACATGACGACCTGACCGTTAGCAGTAGTTTTCCGGAATCTGGCGGTTTCCCGCGTACAACTTCAGGCAGTCTTTCGCTGAACGGAACGGCCAACGCCGTTATCACGAGATCGTTGCGGGTAAACGGTCAATTAGTGCCCGAGACTAACTGGTCGCAGAGGTACGGTACATGGTCGTTCGTCAGCAGCAGCAGCGGTAGCGGTGAGATAATACTGCCGCGTGGCTCAACGTGGAAATATCTCGATGACGGTTCGAATCAGGGCACAGCAGCAAACGGGGTGAACTGGTTCGGCCATCCTGATTATGACGATTCGACCTGGGCGGCTGGACCGGCGGAGCTGGGCTACGGCGATACCGAGGATGGTCCCGGCGGAGTCGCGCCGGGCGGTACACCGGTAGGTTATATCGATACCGATCCGATAACAGGCGGTGTACAAAAGAACATAACGACATACTTCCGTCGCAGCTTCACCATCCCCGTGGGAGAGGCTGAAGGATATACGGACGCAACGATACGGCTGGTGAGTGACGATGGGGCGGTGATTTATATCAACGGTGTGGAAGCCTTTCGGACCAATTTCGATCCGGCGTTAGACGGTACTGCCATACTTTATGACACGACGGCCTATATCGCTGTTTCAGGTGATCCTGAAGAAATTTTTTACAGTTACCCCATCGATGCGGGCCTGCTACAGGATGGTGAAAACGTTATAGCTGTTGAGATTCACCAGGTAAACTCAAGCAGTTCTGACATCAGTTTTGACCTGGAGCTTGAGGGCCTCAGTGGCGAAAGTGTGCTAAAACCAGGCATCAACCGTATTATCGTGCAGGCTTTTGACGGACCGGACGGTACAGGCAATGAAGTCGATCGCGGGCATATCGACATCTGGTATGATACCGGATATACCAATGACGTTTCCGGTGTCCTCTCGGCCTCGGCCATCTGGACCGCCGCCGACGGTCCCTATCACGTTACCGGCGAGGTGACCGTCCCAGCCAATCTTACCCTGCAAATTATGCCGGGCACTTCAGTTTACTTTGACGCGGATACGCAGATTACCGTCAATGGCATCATCGATGTCCAGGGAACCGAATACCAGCGAATCCGCTTTACCGGTGTGCCCGGCGCCCCGTTGGTGGCGGACATTCGACCGGAGCTGCCCGACGGTCCCCCCAAATGGGGCGGCATCCAACTCCAGAATACAATGTCGGATCAAAACATCATTTCATATGCCGACGTCGAATACGCGCAGAATTCCAGTGGATCGATCGGGGTAAACAACTCCGAGGTGGTTATTGACAACGTATCGTTTTCCGGTACGCGGTTGCGGATGGTATATTCCGACAGTGCCTCGGTAATCATACGTAATTCGATTTTTGCCGATATGTTCGAGCCGAGCGACAGCCCACTAAACATGACCCCGCCGCTGGACAACGTTAGTGAGCATATCAAACATGTCGGCTATATCCCGACAGGCGGTCACTACATCATCGAAAATAACATTTTCGGCACTAACAAAGGGCACAACGACGTTATTGACTTTGACAGTGGTCAGCAGCCTGATCCCATTTTGCAAATTCTTAATAACACCTTTATCGGCGGAGGCGACGAAGCCATCGACGGTGGAGGCGATATGCTCATCGAAGGCAATCTATTCGCCAATTTCATTAAGGACATCGACAACGACGGCACGGGCGACTCAAATGTTATTTCTACCAGTGATATGCTTAGCTCTACTATGGTGATTGCCCGTAACGTGTTTGTCAACAATGACCACGTGGTAAACTTCAAGTTAGACGGCTACGGGTATTTTGAAAACAACACCGTAACTGGCATTACGGCGCCGCACATGTCACTGCCGACCGATACGCCCGTTCGCATGTTGGACTTTTCGGCGATCAATTTCCTGATTCCCAACATTTCCGATCCGGAAAACGGCGTTCCACGCGACCCGGCCGGCAAGGGTGCTTATACAGGCGGTAACATATTTGACAATATTCCGCAGACCGTTTTCGGTCATCCCGATATGAATCCGACATACGGCGGTATCATCAGCAATCTGGAAGTGAAAGACTGCCTGGTCGAAAGCGCGGACGTTTTCGCCAACGCCGACGGCGTTCACGGCAGAAATTTCGACTATCTCATCGGCGAGGCTCACTTTGCCGGTCCGGACACCGGCAACTATGAAGTTGCGTATGGATCGGCCCTTGGCTCCAACGGTAACGGACAGGATATGGGCGCGATGGTGTCCCGGGGCGCTTCGATATCGGGTGAGCCGCAGGGCGTTACCAACTCGACCGGGGCGACGCTGACAATCGGCGGACCGGGGATATTCTCATTTATCTACCGGGTCAACGATGAACCGTGGAGCAGTGAAATCGAAATTTGGAATCCGCTCAATATCGACGCGACCGAGAAAATCCGCACCTATGACGTTGAGCTGACCGGATTGACGGATGGTGATTACACCGTGTATGTACGCGGGCGAAACTTCGCCGGCGAGATGCAAACCGAGCCGACCGCCTCGGATACCTGGACAGTCGATACATCTTATCAGCGGTTGGTTATAAATGAAGTGCTGGCGTACCCGGACCTCGATGATCCTGACCTGATCGAGTTGTATTATGAAGGGCCGGGCGTACTTGATTTGACAGATATGAGCATTACCGACGACCCGGCAAATCCGAGGCAATACGTCTTTACCGCTACGAGCGTAGCGCCGGGCGAGTACCTGGTGCTTTACGCCGATACTGATACGGTTGAGCCGGGCGTGCATTTGGGCTTTGCTCTCGACAATGACGGTGAGGGAGTTTATCTTTACGATACGATAGCCGCCGGGGGCGGGTTGATCGACTCGGTGGAATTTGGTTTGCAGTTGAAAGGCTTTTCCATCGGCCGGGTTGCCGGCGGCGGGTGGCACCTGACAGTCCCGACGCCTGGCATAGCAAATATCATCCACGCTGTAGGCGACCCGCGTATGCTGAAGATCAACGAATGGCTGGCCGATGAAGAGGTATTGTTCACCGACGATTTTATTGAAATATACAATCCGAATCTTCTACCGGTCGATATGGGTGGTTTGTTCCTGACGGACAATCTTATATCACAGCAGGACAAGTTCAAGTTGGCGCCGCTGAGCTTTGCCGCTGGGCAAGGCTACGCGGTATTTAAGGCTGACGATAGTAACAATGCCGGGCACGTGGATTTCAAACTTTCGACCAGACAGGAAATGATCGGCCTGTTCGACGAGCAGGGCAACGAGATCGACAAGGTCATCTACTATGGACAAACAACCGACGTTTCCCAGGGGCGTGCGCCCGACGGCTCAGACACACTGGCATTCTTTACACTGCCTACCCCTGGCGTAACTAATACGCAGATAGAGACAACCATCGAGACCATCACGCTCATAGCCGAGGGCGCCGAAAAGAAGGTACTGGTCCCCACCTCTGGTGACAACGCGATAATTGGCGATACCTGGCGGAATGGTCAGCCGTTTGATGATTCCGGCTGGACTCACGGCACCCCGACTATTCCAGGCACACTTGGCGGCGTGGGGTACGACGAAGCGACAGACTATGACTTGTACATAACCTACAACGTCGAATCCAGGATGAATAACATCAACGCCACCTGTTATATTCGCATACCGTTTGTCGTTGACGCTGACGACCTTGCCGATTTTACTTCCCTGGAGTTTAGCGCGCGGTGTGATGACGGTTTTGTCGCTTTTATTAACGGCGTTGAGGTTGCCGAGATCAACAAGCCCGGTTCATTGACGTGGAACTCCAGTTGCGTCAACCGTCCGGACTCCACAGCTTTTGTTGGCTTCGACGTGTCAGACCACATCGGCGATCTGGTAGCGGGCGACAATATCCTGGCTATCCATGCACTGAACCAGAGTGCCGGCAGCTCCGATTTTCTGATTTCAGTCAAGCTGTCGGGTAGCATCACCACAACCGTAGTTGAAGACCCGTTTGCCGATGATCGTGATGTATTGGCCGGTCTGCGTATTACGGAGATAATGTACCATCCGATCTTAGACGATGATTACGAATTCATAGAACTCCGCAACATCGGGGCAGGGACGCTGGACCTGACGGGCGTACGTTTCACCGACAGTATCGGTTTTACCTTCCCGTCCGATACCACCATGCCTGCCGGAACGTATTTGGTATTGGCCAAGGACCCGGTACTGTTTGAATTAGAATACCCGTCTGTGCCAGGCGGCATTATTTACGGTCCATACGATGGTCAATTGAGCAATGGCGGTGAGAACGTGGTGTTACAGTTAGCCACGCCTCTGCAAGCGGCTATTCTGCGATTCGACTATGAAGACGATTGGTATCCGACGACCGATGGTGGCGGTTATTCCCTTGTGATCCGAGACGCGACAGCCGCGCCGGCCACCTGGGACAGCAAGACAAACTGGCAGGCCGGCAGCTCACCGGGTGGTTCACCCGGAACTGCCGACTGAACAAACGCCATCTATGCCCATCCGGCCCGTAAAGAATGGTAACCTGTGCCGGCAACTTTAATCCTGCCTGATCCGCGAAAACAGCTAATGGACGACGGCATCTTATCGGACTGTCCCTCCACAGCTTTATCGGATTATACATCTCCATCGCATCCCATTTTTTAGCCATAAATAGCGACGCTCTTTCTGCCGATATGCCAGATAGCGGGCTAAATTGCAAACCGTGTTTTTTAAAAGGATATTTATAATGAGTGTCAAATTTGAATGTCCAAACTGCCGGGAACCATTGCAAGCTTCGAAAGGTGTTATCGGAGAACAAGATGAGTGTCCCGAATGCCATACGTTAATCACCATACCTGACGAAACCGTCAACGTAGGCGTCAAAGTACCTGTCGATAAAGAATAGTAGTCCCGGCCCCTATTGTAACCCAATAAAATAATTGTTGACGTTATAGGACTATATGACTATAATGCTTCTGATATGTAGGCGTAACTCTTTGCGAACAATGGAGTTACATAAAAAATAAAAAAACTGGAGATCGGGAGAAGCCGATGAAAAAAATATCTAAGATCGGGGGATGTGTGATACACCAGGCGAAGTATGCCGGTTCAATTCCTCTATCCACGATTACAAGAGCCGTTGATAGCGTTACGGGTTCTGTAGCTGGACATAGCTTAGATGTTGTAAAAAAACGTAACAAGAGGCGGTGTCTGCATTGTGACTCGAAGAAAAAGTGATTATACAATAGACGCCCGAAATTATCTCATCATTTTTATTGATCATAGTGACGAGTTTACCGGCAGCAGTTATCCAGCCGTCCGAGTGGAACGAATGGTTAGGAGCTTCGCCTAGAATATGGCCATTTCAACATCACATGGACGGAATCCAGAGACAATTCTTATTCCATTCTTATCGTAGTCATTGAACTGACCGCTATCGTTGTTTATAGCTTCTGCTTCAGATACCAGAAATGGATTGTAGTTGTTGATGTATTGCCGAATGTTCGTAGTCAAATCGTTTATGTACCCGTCCGCTCGTAGGTTAAGTGCTGTTATATTTTTTTTCTGTGTAATTTTCACGACACGACTATCCATGATCCCGAAAGACTCAGGGTAGAGAAATCTCATGAACGTTGATGCCGTTGGAATTCTAACACCATCAATTCTGAACATTGAGATATCTTGTCGCACGTATGCTAGTAGCAACTGCTTGTAGGTATTCGTACGCCATTTTGATGACACATTTACAACATTTCGTTGAGCCCGGCCACCCTGCGAGGCCATCTTCCAATGAACAATTGCACAAGTAACCGCTTTTATGTTTTTCAGATGGGCACCGGTAAAAGCATTGCCATCATCAGCGGTCCTGCAATCCTGAAAAACTGACTGAGCAATGATTTCAAACTTCCTCAGATTTATTCCGTTGGAAAATGAGACTGGCACCAAACCAGGAAATATACCTTGGAATCTTCCTACAAAAGGCAGATTGCCAGTTTGTAATATCTCGAACGTGCAATCTCTGTCTTTGTAACAATATGCTTCTCTCCGTAAAATGTAATCTTCAATTGGAATCAATGTCATAACATTCACCATCGGTTTGTCTCAGCCGCTTAACTATTGTTTATATACAACGACTCTGAGAACGATCTGGGCACCCGCCCGACGACCCGCTGAATCTCACTGCTGCGCCCGTCAACCCGTCCCAGTTTATTCCGTTGCCAAACCTTATTTCACCGACAAGAGCTTTCTTGCCGGGGACAATTTGATCACGCGCCGACTATACCGAGCGGTTCCCTGGTCTTCCATTTGCCGCCAGTAAAGTCCGGGAAATCCATCGGCTTACTCTTGCCGGCTATCGAACGTTCAGTCAATTCCGAAACGACGCTCCATGCCGCCGCATCGTAAACGTCCATATCCAAAGGCTGTCCCTTACGAAGACATTCGATCAGCCGCCAATCTTCAAGATAATCCATACCGCCATGTCCGGCGTCGCTGGCTTCACGGGCCTTGGCCGACCATAAAGGATGCTCATATTTTTTGTAATAATCATTAGCGGAATCGGCCTCAAGAGATTCCCATTGGTCGCTGGGGCTTGTCCCTTCGATGTAAATTTTCGGCTCAGGATACTTATGGACAATACCTTCGGTTCCCTGGATGAGTATGTTACGACTGTATGGCCTGGGTGTACTGCAATCGTGCTGAAGAACGATTGTCTGGCCGCCTTTGGTTCGGATCAAGGTGGAGACGACGTCGCCCAGGGCGTACTTTTGTTTGGCTTGAGGGCTGTCGGGGCCAAATTTCTTGGCGGCGAGCAGATTCAACCCTTTCGAGTTACAGCTCATCGAAACCAGATAATCGAACTGGTTACCGCGATTGATATTCATACATTGCGCTACCGGCCCCAGGCCGTGCGTAGGATAAAGATCACCGTTACGTTTTATCGAATGGGCGGTTCGCCACAGCCCTTCACCCTGGCCGGAGAACTTAAGCTCTCGCAAATCGTGCAAATAGCCGCACTCCCCGTGCAGCAACTGTCCCAAAAGCCCTTTGCGAACCATGTTCAGAATCATCATTTCGATACGGTCGTAACAGCAATTCTCCATCATCACACAGTGCAAACCGGTTTTCTCCGACATTTCCACCAATTGCCAACACTCGTCCATTGTCACAGCGGCGGGCACTTCGGTAGCAGCGTGCTTTGCGTTTTTCATCGCCGCCAGACACACCGGAACATGCCACCTCCAGGGCGTGGCATTAAAAACCAGATCCAGGTCTTCCTGCTCACACATACGTATGAAATCATAATCTCCACGCGTGTACCCTGTCGGTTTCGGCTGACCGGTTTTTTCGGTCCACTGCTGTATGCGATCAACCTTTTCCGCTACGATATCGCAAACGGCTTTGACTTCCACGCCTTTTATCTTCAGAAAATTACTGACATGGCCGGAACCCTGTCCTCCCACGCCGACAAAACCGATACGCACCCGATCAATAGGCGCCGACATGAACACCCCCGAAGCTATTGGCCTTTTGGAAATACCTCCGCAACCGGAAACAGCCATACCACCCAAAGCCGCTCCCATGCCCATCGCTGCGCCCTTTTTCAGAAAATCCCTGCGATCGAATTTATTATCATTGAATTTATTTTCATTATCCATGTCTTTGCTCCGTAAAAATTGATTGATCGTACAACGCCCAGTAAAATATTCGTGTTGGCGGGTTAGCTGGTATCAACTTCCATAGTGGGCACCTCCGGAAGGCCGGGCAGAACGGGAGCCGGCACCGCTTCTATTACCCGCATGGTTTTCCATTTGCCATGCAGAAAACGCAATAGAAAAACCACCGCCAAGATGCAGACATAAGCGGAAGTAAAACCCCACGCCAGATACAAACCGTCGCCCGGACCCCATCCAAACCTGATAGCCAGATAACTCGGCAACACCATTATCACCCAACTGAGTAAGACCGAAATCATCATGACAAAACGAGTATCGCCCGCGCCTTTAAGAGCAGCGGAAAAAATAATATTACCCGTGTCGAAAAGACAATAAACAGCCACGAAGCACAAAAGATTTTTGATCAAAGGTTCGATAGCGGCAAACTCCGCCGGATCGGCGCCGCTGGCAATTGGAAAGAGAAACAATTCCGGAACCAGCCAGTAACCGGCGGCAATCAGGGCCATGTAGCTGTAGGTCAAAAGGAAAGCGGACCAGGTGGCCCGCTGAGCCAACTGTGGTTTGTTTTTACCGAGAGCCTGACCCACCATGGCCGTCAGCGCTATACCCATACCGATCATGGGCATAAACGCCAGGGAATCAATCTGAAAAGCTATGTTCGTAGCCGCCAGAGACGTTTTGTCGATACGCCCGATGAACGCTATGAACAAAGTAAAAGCCAGGATATCGAGCATGAATTGGACCCCGTTAGGCATACCATAACGCAGCAAACGGCCAAAAAGATCGAGATCAACTCGTTTGCCGGTAAACGTGGCGTATTTACGACGATTTTCGGCGATCAGGAAAAGGTAAATATACATACCAGTCGAGCAGGCGGCGGCGATTATCGTGCCCCATGCGGCCCCGGCGATGCCCATACGCGGGAATCCGAAATTGCCGAATATCAAGCAATAATCGAGCACAATGTTCACCAACGTATCGACGATATTCACATACAAAACGATCCATGTCTTGCCGCGGCCCGTGAAAAAGCCCGAAATCGCCGAGGAAACAAGCACCGGCGTCACTCCCAGACACATGATCTTGAAATAGACAATTTCGTTTTCACGTACTGCGGCCTCGTGCCCCATCCAGTTAAAAATCGCAGGGGCCGTCGGGATCAGACATATTATCAACCCCGACCCGATCAGGGCCAAATATATCCCCTGCCAGACAGCCGGGCCCACCCGGCCGTGCCGCTCGGCGCCGGTGTATTGAGCCACGAAAGTGTTGACATAGCTGACCGTTCCCATAAAAAAACTGACAAAGGTAAACGCCAAAATCCCCGCCGGCAGTGCCGCCGACATAGCATCGCTCGAATACCACATAAGAAACATACGATCCACAAACATCTGGACCGTATAACTGCCGGTACTGAGAATGAGTGGAAAAGCCAGACTCAGAACCGCTGCGCAGCCTCCCGGCCCCCGCCAACGATCTTGTAAAGCATATTTTATATTACCAGCGAGCAAATTCTTGCTTTCCTGCGATTTCAAAGAGTGTTTTGCCTTCTTTTTTGGCGTACATCGGCAACGGCAGCCTTGAGAGCTTCCTGGGCCATAACCGAACAGTGCACCTTGACCGGCGGAAGTTCCAGTTCCCTTGCAATCTCACCGTTAGTAACAGCCATCGCCTCATCAATAGTCTTGCCCATGATCTTTTCCGTCAGCAGTGAGCCGGAGGCAATAGCGCTGCCGCAACCGAACGTCTTAAATTTAACGTCTATGATACATCGGTTTTCTCCGAGGCGGATGTAGAGCTTCATCACATCCCCACATTCAGGCGAACCAAAAGTTCCGACGCCGACATCCGGATCGTTCTCATCGAGCGAACCAACGTTTCGTGGATTATTGAAGTGGTCCATTACCTTATCACTGTAGTGCATCATGTCTTTTCCTTTTGTTTTGTTGCGTTCTCATACAGAGGGCTGATCTCCCGCGCTTTGCGTACCACCTCAATAACGGATTCGACCGCGTAGTCGATCTCTTCTTCTGTATTGAAGCGTCCCAGACTGAATCGAATACTGACATTGGCCACCTCATCGCCTGCGCCCATAGCCCGTAACACATGACTGGGTCCCATCGCGGTACTGGTACAGGCCGATCCTGTCGATACCGCCACGCCGCGCATGTCCATCATTAACGTAAACGTTTCGCCTTCCACAGAAGCAAAAGCAAGATTTAATATGTGCCCCACCCCATTATCCCGATGACCGTTAAGGCTGACGCAGTCAACCCTATCGATAATGCCATGATATAGTCGGTCAGCCAGCTTTTTCAGACGCTCGGCTTCCTGTGGCATAACTTCCCGACAAATCTCGCAGGCCCGCCCCAGCCCCACGATCCCCGGCACATTCAGCGTACCCGAACGCATCCCCTGTTCGTGGCCGCCGCCATGAATAATCGCCGCCGGACGAACCAGCGGTTGCCGATCACTGACATACAACGCTCCCACCCCCTTGGGCCCGTATATCTTGTGACCGCTGAGACTGAGCAGATCGATCTTCATCGCCTTGACATCGATTGGCACCTTGCCTGCCGCCTGGGTGGCGTCACAATGAAAGAAAACTCCTCGCTCTCGGGCAATCGCCCCGATTTGGGCTACTGGATGTATTACCCCCGTCTCATTGTTCACCGCCATCAAGCTGATTAAAATAGTCTGTTCGCTGATAACCTGACGTAACTGCTCCAGATCAATCATCCCCTTCCGATCGACCGGCAGATAAGTAATTTCAAAACCTTTGTGCCCGAGATATTCGCAGGTATCCAGGACCGCTTTGTGTTCGGTCCGGCAAGTGATGATGTGATTGCCCTTGTCGCGGTACTTCTGGGCTATGCCTGTGATCGCCAGATTGTCCGATTCTGTAGCACCGCTGGTCCAGATGATCTCTCCGGGCCTTGCCCCGATCAATTGGGCGACTTGTCTTCGAGCCGTCTCCACCGCCTGTGACGCAGCCAGGCCATAGGCGTGAATAGCGCTCGCCGGATTGCCGAAGTGCTCGCGATAATACGGCAGCATTGCCTCCAGCACCGCCGGATCCATCGGCGTAGTCGCACCATTGTCCAGATAAACTGACTGCTTCAAGGCCCGACCTCCTGTAACTTGTTTTCATACAGACAATCATCGTTCACTAAATCAAACAGGCTGATCTTTTCCAAAAAGTCCAGCAGTTTTAAATGCACCTTCCGTACCGGCGATTGCACTGGGCACAACTGGGCCAGGTCGCATTCAAAACCAGAATTGCCCTGCTCATTGGCACAGGCCACCAGCCTCGGCTGTCCTTCCATCGCCAGAACCATCTGCGCCAGGCTAATCTCCCGGGCGGGCCGAGCCAGGCGGTAACCACCATTGCTGCCACGCACCGAACTCACCAGTCCACTACGAGTTAGCTTTTTAAGCACATTCATCAGTAGCGGCGAGCGCATACCGTATGTCTGTGCGATCTGACGCGCGGAAAAAACCCGCCCCGGCTCAGCAGCCAGACACGCCAGCGCAATCAAACCATAATCTGTTTTTTTGTTCAGTGACAGCATAGAAACAGTGCCTTTATGGTCCTAATTGGCGTCAATATAGCACCAATATAGTACTATTTCAAGCCGAACTTTGGGGTTATTTCAAAAGAATTGCCGACTAAGTGAGTTTATACGCCAAAAATTCCCCCACTCGTGAACTTTAATCTGAAGCGCAACGTTTTATCTCATTGCAAATTCGGAAGTTATGTATCTCTGTTGTACACGGAAACTTCAGATCTTCATTTCCACCTCTGCCATTTGTTCGTTTCCCAGGCGGCTGGCCTGCCGCATATTGTTGCGAATCTGCTGAAGCAGCCAATCGATGCGATCCTCATCGCGCCACAGTTGCTCCGCCGATTCCAACCGAAGCGTTGCCACCCTTGGCTCATCACCTTCCAGTGCAAATCGTTTGGTCCATTGACTGCCCAGCAACTCCGCCATGAGACCGTCCGAACGAACCCACTGATAAGTTTCATATTTAGTCCGACCGTCAGCACTGATGCCTTCCAGTGTCAAAATAGCCCGATCCAGTTGCATTTTTTCGAACAGTGGTTCCATACGTTCCCAAAGCACTTCGAGCTTTGCGACAGGTTGTGATTTATTTGTCTGTTTGGCATCCTTCCAGCGATAAGTGCTTCCGACAAGTCGCCCCGCCAGGCGCCGACCTTCAAGACAGCCCAGGCGCGATCCCACATACAACTGCAAAACCACAAATGTCAAGGCCGCCAAACCGGCCTGCACGCCATCGGCAAACCAAAAGACTATCCCCATCACTCCGGTAACTAGAACCACCGCCCACAAAGTCATCGATACCTGGTTAACGCTCAGACCATAACGACGCAGACAATGATGTATATGCTTGCGATCTCCCCGAATCGGAGATTTCCCCATGCTGTACCGCCGTAATATCGACAACAACGCGTCGAGCACCGGCACACTCAATATCAGACCGGCACTCGGCAGGGCAAACACACCATTCACCGAAGCAATCTTTATTGTAAGTGCCCCCAGTATCAAACCGATCAACTGCGATCCGCTGTCACCCAGAAAAATGAGCGCCGGACGAAGATTGAAAAACAACACCCCCATAAGACTGCCCGCCAGCGCCAGCGCTATTATCGCCGGACCATAGTGGCCGGTCATAAAACCCAACAGCGACAGTACCAGGGCTATTACTATACCAATTCCCGATGCCAGGCCATCCATTCCATCGATAAAATTGAACGCATTGCAACTGCCTATCAGCCAAAACAACGTAAACGGCACCGACATCGCCCCCAGCGATAAACCAAATACCCCAAAAAAATCACAGTGATTTATCACCAAACCGGAACCGATAAGCACCATTGCCGCTATGATTTGAAACAGCAGTTTTGTATGCGGCATCACGTGGTGCAGGTCGTCGCTGGCCCCCAGCAGCAAAATTATCAGCCCGCCCACGAACATACCACCGGTGAACAAATTCCAGTCCAGCCAACCGATAACCGCCCAGGAAAAACCGTAAACCCAAACCAGAACCGACAGCGACAAAATCCCCAACACCATTGCCAGGAATAAAGGTATTCCTCCCAGTGTCGGCGTGGCTTGATTATGACATTTCAAATCCCCGTCCGGCTTGTCCACCGCACCCAAGTGCCTGCTTAACCGACACATAAACGAGGTCAGAAGTGTTCCCCCTGTTAACGCTGCCAGAAATACTAACCCACCGATTATTAGTGCTATCTTACATTCCAAATTTTTTTCCACGTTCTCTACCCCTGTAAACCTGTATAAAATTGCCCGACAAAAAACGAACCATATCTGGTTAGGCAACCTCCCCCGGCACTTTAGTGACAAGAGGACTGTTCTCTACCCAGCCTATGTTAATCGCTCCACAATGCTCTATTCGCTCAATTGCATCATTGATCTGACTCGTATCGTTTTCCTGCGACGAACTGACAAACAATGCCCTGCCCACCGCCTGCAGAAGATCACAGGTCAATTGTTCCTCCAGATCGGGACCATCGTAAATGACCCAGTCAAATCGATCCGCCAAATCCCGGTTCAGTTGAGTCAGATCCATCGCACTTGGTGTGCTCGCCCGATCTTCTGTACTTCCGCAGTGCAATACACTCAGATTAGCCACATCTGTTTCCTGTAGCGATTCTTCCAGCATATCCCGATCCGCCAAAACATCGATCAAACCCGGATTGCCCTGGTCTGTGGCAAAAACACGATCCAGAGCCACATGCCGCAAGTCGGATTCCACCAATAACACCGCACGACCCGCCTGGGCCAGCACCAATGCCAAATTACACGCACATGTGCTCTTGCCGCTGGCCCAACCGCTGCTGGTTATTACCACACTCTGCGGGGTCTGGCCGAATCGGTTCAAAAGACTGGTGCCTATCTCACGAAACGCCGCTGCCTGAACACTGCTCGAATCGGTGTGTACTATCCGACAACGTGCCGCGAAAGCCACATCCTCACGACTGTCTCCACCAAGACTGATATTACCGATCCGACCAAGTGCCAACCCCGTCTTTGCTATCTCTTCTCCTGTAGAAACCTCCGCTGGTGAGTCGATTTCAATTCCCTGGGCTACCGCCGTCGGAACCGCCATCCCTGGCGACGGAACCGGCCAGTACATTACCGGCGGCCAATTTGCCCATTGCCCCATTTGCCCCATGCCGACAGGCCCGCTCGCCCCCATCGATTGACTTGATGACGCATGGGGAACTGTCGAAAACTTATCCACAGCAAAAACAAGCAACAAACTAAACAACAAGCCAAGCAACAATATCGAAGACGCCCGATGTGATTTGCTCATTCCGACCGGATTGCTCGGGACGAGAGCCGAATCCACCACTACCACCGGGGTGTCGTTCATACCTTCCTTCAGAGAAAACTGCCGCAGTTGTGCCATGCTCTCACTTTTTAGCCGATACGCCACCTCCAACTCTTGTTGCATCCTTAGATATTCATAATGCCACCGCGTCAGTTCCACACCCTTGTTCTGCTGCTGCTTGAGCATTGCTTCAAGTGACTCACTACGCTTGCCCATCGCCGTATAGCTCTCCACCGCCGCCTCGTAAACAGTCTCCAGTATCTTCCGCTTACGCTCAGCTAACTGCTCCTGCAAATTCGTGATCTGCGACCTGACATCACTCAGCTTTTTGTGTCCCGGCAGATAAGTTTGAACCAGACTTCTCTCCTGGGACTCCAAATCACGAATCTTCTGGCATAGCGTATTCGCCTCCTTATCGTTCTCGACCTCCGGCAGACTCTCACCTGTGCCGCCGCTGCTGTTTTCACCCATGAATATCTTTTTGAGATGTTCACTCTTCTCCTTGGCCGCCAATCGCTCCATTTGAATATTAGTCAATTCCTGTTCCAACTGCGTTACTTGCGCTTCCACCAGTCCCATCGACTTGTTGTTACCGGTTATCAGATGTTCCTGACGAAATTGATGAATAGCCTCTTCCTGACTCTGAATATCTTCTTCGCATTTGGAAACCTGGCTCTCGATCTGTTTGATCACACGCGCCTTATCGGCCAAATGGGCCTCCGCTGAAACCTCCACAAAAGCCAGCATCGTCTGATTCGCTATCGCCGCCGCCTCGGCACCACTGTCGCCGGTTCCAACAATATTTATCAACCGTGAACCGGACACCGGTTCGATTTGTATTCGATCTCGCATCGCCGCGACCGCACCACCACCATAGGCCCAGCCGCCCACTTTTAAATCAAGGCGTTCCGCCGCTCGCGATAAAACACGTTGCGACCGCAGCAATTCGCACTGCGTCTTGAAGTAGTCACCCTGACTCGCCGCCTGATCGCCCATCAGCGCCGTCAAACCGCCTCGGTTGGCAGCGTCCGGAATCGCCTGAGAAAATACCTGTACCTGGGCAACGGCTCTGTACTTCTGCTTGCTGAAAAACAGGGAGACAAACGCCACACTGTTAACCAGCAATAAACATGCGAATAATTGCCAGCGGCGACGCACTAATATCTGGAGCGGATGAAAACCTTCCGGAACACCCGACCCCGCCGCGCCGGGGCCTCCCCTCGAAACATTTTCTTTTTTTTCTGTGACATTCATAACTGCATCCGCAATACTTATGTGATTTCTGGTTCAAAACCTTTTTATATGTCTGTCTCGGTTACCATAACCTCTAATACATCCCTCTCTGACTTATCTGGCTGCTGGGCAATCCCATCGCCGAACTGGCACTATACGTCAAATCTACACCCGTCATTACGCCGCGCTTGACCAATCGATTCAAACCGTCGAAAAACTTCTTGACCGAATCTGCCGGAACTATTATAGTGTCATTGCGAGCTATAAGCAGATTTTCCTGTTTGCCCTCGCGGATATTCTTCAAATTCACAATTATCTCTTTTTCTACGCCGTCTCCCTGCTGGCGGATAATCTTGCATTTCTTCTCCGCCGCAATGTTCGTGACCCCGCCAACCCGGCTCAAAGCCTGTAATATGGTCATGGGATCACGGAACGAATCTTCTCCAGGACGGACAACTTCACCGGAAAAATATATATAACCTTCATCCGCAGAACGTATCTTCACCACGTCACCGGCATATATAACAGGATTGATCTGACCGCGACCTTCCTCCCCAAAAAGCTCGCTGACAGAAACTACCTCACGACGAACGGGTAATTGCTTTGTATTCGAACCCAATGTACCGGAAGGATCATACGCCCCTCGTAAAATCTCTATATTGGGCGCCGTCCCACTGGAAATCTCCCCTGCCATCGCAATTACATCCAGCAGTGTCGATGTGTCCGACTTCAAGTACTTCGCACCTGGACTCTTGAAACATCCCATAACCATCACGGCCTTGCTGCGATATTCTTTCACGCTTACGTTCACTTTCGGCTCACGGATAAATTCCCTGCCCAAAGACCCAACCAGGGCCTTGCGTAACTGCTCTGTTGTCATCCCCGCCGCTTTTACATGATTCAGCAGTGGCAGATAAATCTCGCCATTGCGATCAACCTCACATACCAGCAGCTCTTCACGGTCAGGCTCCAAAAGCTGAAATATCTTCACCTCCAGAATATCTCCCGCCCCTATGTGATACTCATCCCCGGCAACATATAACTTGCCTTGATCTGATTCTGCAGCCACCTGGCCAACATCCATGCCAACATCCATTTGGGGATTATTTTGCCCACCCGACGGCCTTTCCATGTTATACGGACTTTCATACTGCCCGTCTGACATCGAACTCGCATTGACCTGACTCGCCCGACTCGGTGGATACGCTATCTTGTAAATACGCCCAGGCCTTTGCGTACAACCAAAACAGCCGATAAATACCATTATTATGACGGCAAAAATAAACATAAGCCATTTTTTTAGAAAAACTTGCTTACCCATAATAATCGTGCTTTCTTATTACTCAAAAATATATCTTCTAATCCGCAACGACTGACATCATATAATTCACCCCCGCCAAATCTGCCAAGCCTACCTTTCCCGACTTGCGTATCGGTTCATATATCTATTGCCATGAGGGAATTTCCGGTTAATCCGGATAGAGGAACGGCATGGTTTGATAGGCCCTTGCGGATTAGGAAAGCTTTACAGATTAAACGCGAATAGTTGTTAACCGGGAGCAATTGGTTTACTTGTGGCTTCTTCTCGGCTCAAGCTTCGACTTTTGTTGACCGGCCGATTTGCCGCTCTGGAACTATTTGCTTCCTTTTATGCGTACAGGGCCTTTCCCGCCGAAATATTGATAGTTACGCTCCGGATTATGTGCCGCGTTTCTATACCCCGCATACAACTATAGGAATATTGTTTCAGAAAATTCATATCATCATCTTTACCGTGCGGTACCACTTAAATACCGAAGGACATTTGTTTTGTATGTTTTGTCACATACCTCCCGCCGCAAAAACTTAAACGTTACTTATCAAAAAACTTCAAAAAAAACTTTGTTCGACCGATAATATTTTTCCCCCCAAAAACAGCCCGCCATCCATATAAAAGAAAATATCCCCAAGCCCGATAATCCAAACCCGCATTTACAAATCTCATAACAAACCAGCAATCACAGGTGCCGTCGGCGGATCGAAATATATAGAGGTTCCCTAAAATCAAAGACTTGTTCTGAAACGGCTGTTTAGAAATGATTTTTGGCCCGACTGCCGCTCTTAACGCTCACCGACCGCCTTGTTATTCCCGCCAGCACGCCTTACGCACTACTGCCGGCGGCAATACAAACTTATCCACATTGGCCCGAACCAAACCTATTAGCCGGCTGCTGGCTGGAAACCACCTTATCTCGGCTCGTTCCTGCTCTACGGGCCATATCTCCTTATGAGTACGTTCCGCACCGTCCAACGCACTCATTGCCCGGTTGTTTTCGATACGTTCTTTCCTCTCCAATTTCTTTCTCCATATCCTTTTGCAATATATCGTTACGCTGATTTTCCTATCGGTCCAGTAACAACCCCACTTGTCCTGCCGGCGACCTCCAGTCGCAAGAAAACACATTTTTCACTGTCTCATGTAGGGATATGCCCGATTTTCACAATTATAGGGATTATGACTTCTGTAACGATTGCCGCCCCGAAACCAAAACTGTCAGCACCAGTAAAACCATCACCACGGTACAACAAATAGCAAAACTATCGCCGATCCGACTGTAAGTGGTCACCCGACTATCATAATAAACATTATCGATCAGGTATCCGCTAACCCCTTGGCGATTAGCCGGATCTTCCGGTAGCGTACCGCTTAATGCCCCGTACTCCACGTAACCGTCAGGTCGAACGAAAGCGCTGATACCGGTATTGACCGCCCTGGCGATGCCAACACGATTCTCAACCGCCCGAAATTTGCAGATCACCAAATGCTGAATTAACTCCGTACTGCTCTTGATAGGCTCGCCTTTACCCCCGCGAACAAACCATCCGTCGTTACTGATGTTCAAAAGAAAATCTACCCGTTTGCGATCTTCTTCCATACACGCCAACCGCCGCGGCACCCACGGCGTGACATCTTCATAGCATATCGCCACGCCGAAACGACTTTGGACACCATCGCCGCCGGTAAACTCAAAAACACTCGGCCTGACGCCGGCCTCAAGTGAATATTCATAATCATAAGGCGTAAGCCGATTAAGCTGCCGATACAACCACGGCCAGCTTTTTCTGAACGGCACAACCTCGCCAAACGGTACCAGGTGCATCTTATCATAGTGATCCCTGTAACGCTCACCACCGGATAAATACAAAAACGCACTATTATAATGTAACTCACACCCAGGCTCATCAAAACCTATTCCCGCCGCCCCCACCAGCACCGCCGACCCTTTAGCCGCCAACCATCGCAACCTTCGATCATAAGATCGAACTTCCGCCACCAGTTTTCGCCCCGCTTCGGTAAGACCCTCCGCTGGTAGATTCACAAACGCCTCGTTAAGAAAACCTGGCACCATCGTCTCCGGCCAAACGATAAGATCGACACTCTCCACCGCCGCCAGCGCCTGCTCGCTCAGCTTTAGGTGCCGCACGAAAATCTCCTCGTTGTTTTCGCCAGCCTCCTTAACATACTGCGGTACCGCTTCCTGGATAACCGCTACGGTCGCTCCCTTGGTTATGGTTTCATGTCCCTGGTTTAATCTGCTGCGTCCGTATAGCATTGCGCCTGCTACACAGCAAACGGTCAATAAAACAAGCGTCCCTGATGAAAAAGCCTTTCTCCCCTGACTGCCCTGTTTCCACCGCAGAGGCCGCAACAATAAATCACATATCAGCCCGTTGACCATCGCCACCAGAAACGTAACGCCATACACCCCGAAAACATCACATATCTGGATCAGCCGGACGCTTGAATGCTGACTGTGACCCAGAAACAACCATGGAAATCCCGTCATCAGCGTTGCCCGCAGGTATTCCTGTCCGACCCACACCACCGGCAGCACCAGCGTAAACGGCCACCGCCTTGTCAGATACACCCTGCGTAAAATATAACCGCATAAAACAAAATACCACGCCAGATAAAAACAAAGCCCTATCCAACCCGCCGGCGTTACCCATAACAGCCAGTAAAGATTCCCCAGAAAATATACGAACCCCATCGCATAGCAGACTGCCGCCCCGTGCCAACCCCGCCTGACACCCACACACGCCAACACCCACCCCACCAAACTCACCCACGCCAACCATGACCAGCCGATCGGCTCCTGGCTCGCCGTAAGAGCCAGCATCGTCATTGCCATCCCCGCCGCCGACGTTCCAAACCCAAACTCAATCCGACGCTGACGGTAATCCGCCGCTACATTAACCACCATCGGCCCCTGAGATTGTTCCTGATGCTTCATACTCTTCTTATCTTACTCAAGCTGACCGATTTGTCATTTTGTTTTTCCCTCTTCCATTGTCCCAATCAGCAATTCACGAAAACGTCTGGTGAAACTTCCAAGTTTGCCGTCAGCGATTTTTTTGCCGTCCAGTTGCGTTATCCCCATCACTTCTGTTGCCGTCCCGGCCGCCATCAACTCATCTGCCGCCAGGGCCTCGCCGACCGTAAACGATTCTTCGCATGTTTGCAAACCAACTTTATCCACCCATTCCAACACCAGCGCCCGCGTAATCCCCGGCAGAATATTAGCCGTCAGCGGCGCCGTCCGCAACACTCCGTCTTTCACCATCAATACCGACGAACTGGTCGCTTCGGTAACCAACCCGTTTTCATCGACCAATATAGCGTCGTACGCCCCGGCTTTTACCGCCGCATGTTTAGCCAGCACATTAGCAAGCAAATTCAGCGACTTGATATCGCATCGCTTCCACCGCCAGTCCGGATGCGTCACAGCCGTAGCCCGATCAGCCTGACGCGTAAACTGACGCACCGTCAGCAAAAAACCAGGCTGCCAGTCGTCGTCATAATCATGACTGCGAAGCGCCCGACCACGGGTAATCTGAAAATACACCACCGCCTCGGCAATATCCGCCTGGGCCAGCGCCCTATCCACCCGCCGGCGCACCAACTCCAGGTCCACCTTATCCAGCATATCCATCTTCCGCAAACTGTTCGTCAGCCGGTCTATATGCCAATCAATCGCAAACAATTTCCCGTTGCAGTAGCGAACCGCCTCATACACCCCATCCCCAAAATACACACTACGATCATGAGCGCTGATCTGCGCCTCTGCGATAGGCACAATCACATCATCCACCATTGCCAGTTCCATAAAAACTCTCCCGTCTTATAATTACTTAACTTTCGCCGTTTTTTTGTTGATACGCTCAACTTAAAAAATCATTATACCCACCAGCCATCACACCGGCAACACCCAGGATATGCCTTGAAATCCCACCCAAACCCCAAAAACATCACCCAAACAAACCTTGACTTAACCAAACTTCTGCACTATAAGACTTGTATGGACGTCGCGATAGTCTGTAAAATCGCCACAGTTGCCGAGTTTATTCGGCCTGCACTGATACTGGTTTCGTTGCTGATTTGCGCTGGTCTTGCCATAGCATTCGCCAGAAAGTGCTTCGGACAGGGCTCCGCCAGGCACCAAAAACAGCAACCGTTCACCCTGGAACAGTTGTGCCAACTACGAGATGACAACCAGATTTCGCAGCAGGAATACAAGCTCCTCAGGGACAAAACCCTGCAGGACCGCGAAACTTAGCCGAAAATCGGCCTTGACCAGCAAAAACGAAAGGAAGAGCACATGGCAACCAAAAAGGTAGGTTCCGGCCCCAGCTCCAGTCGCAGAAAGCTGAATCATTGCAGTTTTTGCGGTAAAAGCGAAAAAGATGTCGGCCCAATGATCGAGGGGCCTGGAAGTATATACATCTGCGGCAGTTGTGTCGAGCTTTGCTCAGACATCATCCACCAGGAAAAACGCAGAATCGCACGTACCGAACCGATGTTTGGCGAAATCCCCACACCGCGCCGCATCAAGGAGCACCTCGACGAATACGTAATCGGGCAGGAACACGCCAAAAGGTGCCTTGCCGTTGCCGTCCACAATCACTATAAACGCCTCGCCCACACCGAAAGCAAGCACAGCGACGTCGAAATCGAAAAAAGCAATGTCCTGCTGATCGGCCCTACCGGTTGCGGTAAAACCCTGTTAGCACGCACCTTAGCGAGTATCCTCAACGTGCCGTTCGCCATAAACGATGCTACCACCCTCACCGAAGCGGGCTACGTCGGCGAAGACGTGGAAAACATCCTGCTCAGACTGCTCCAGGCCGCCGAATACGATATCGAAGCTGCTCAGCGTGGCATCGTTTACATCGACGAAATCGACAAAATCGGCAAGACAAACCAAAACGTCAGCATTACACGCGACGTCTCCGGCGAGGGGGTACAGCAGTCGCTGCTAAAACTGCTCGAAGGTACCATCTCCAACATCCCGCCACAGGGCGGCCGTAAACACCCCGAACAGCAGTACATACAACTCGACACAACCCAGATACTCTTCATCTGCGGCGGTACCTTCACCGGCCTCGACGACATCATCAAAAAACGCCTCGGCAGACGAATGATCGGCTTCAACTCAGAGCAGGAAAAGGAAAAAGACGCCGCACGGATAACCGAAGATGTACTTCAGCAGGTCGCGCCGGAGGACCTGGTGCGATTCGGCATGATCCCGGAATTGGTCGGTCGCTTACCGGTTGTTAGCGCTTTGACCTCGCTGGACGAACAGACGCTGGTCAATATCCTCACCGAACCTAGAAACGCACTGGTCAAGCAATACGTCCGGCTCTTCGAAATGGAACAGGCCGAACTGACATTCACACCGGACGCGCTTTTGACTATCGCACAAAAAGCACTCAAACGCGATACCGGCGCCCGCGCCCTGCGAGGCGTAGTCGAAGAATTCATGCTCGACCTGATGTACCATCTGCCCGACCAGGAACCGGGTGGAAAATACGTCGTCAATCCCGAAGTCGTCCAACTCAAAGCTTCACTATTCAAAACCAAACCCCCACGCAAAAAAGAAACCGCTTAAAAAAGAAAAACCAAACCACCCCGCCAACACCTGTCATTCCTGCGAAGGCAGGACACGAAGCGAAGCCCAGAGCCGCGATAGCAAATCCATCTTCCGCCAAAGGCTGTCCTCTTAGCCCACGCGGACTTTCGCATGTCATTGCGAGCACCTCATCTGATTCTCAGAAGGTATGCAAAAAAAACGGTTCCTCATAAGAATCTGTACAGAACACGAGGCTAAGAACTGCTGT
>CAZICK010000046.1:0-30285 GCA_964537505.1 uncultured Pirellulales bacterium | reverse complement strand
TAGAAAAGTGCGAAAGGTGTGAAGAGTGCGAAAGGTGCGAAGGGTGGGTGAGTCGGTGGGGGGGCGAGATTTTGTTGACAGTGGGGGTGGATTGGTTAGGATGGGGGAACCGAGGTCTAAGGGCCTTGGGGTTTGAAAGTTCGAAGGATTAAGCTGGTGAGAGAAGGGTGATCTGTCATAGATTAAACGAGGCAAAAGATAAAGAAAAACATGAAAGGAAAAGATGGCGAAGAACTTTAATGAGAAACTGATAGAGATACTTAAAACGGATTCTCGCTTTGTGGATGATGAAGGGGAACTGGTCAAGGCGGCAGTGATCGACCGGGCGTGGAAGATTGACCGGGAACTGGTCAAGCTGCTGCTGGGCAAGCCGGAGATAAAGAAAAAATTCTTCGATGAGATTGAAGGGCACTGGATTTTTAATATCAATACATTCATCGAGTACATGTCCGACAAAAATTTTCTCGCTAATTCTTATACCCGCTTCTGTAATAAAATTGGTTTGACGATTGACGGCAAATTTTTGCGGGAGCGCGGCGAGGTGTCGCTTGTCTGGCCTTATAAGGATTGCGTACTGGAAGGCGGGCAAACCAAAGAAGAGGAAAAACGCAAAGAGATTTTCTTTAATGAGATTCTGGCACAGGATGAGATTGACCGGCTGTTCGATCCGAAAGTATTGACCAACTTCAAGCGATATACGCCAGATGGCGAAAAGAAAGTAACGGAATTACAACGTGATGAGAACGGTACAATCCGGGAAAACCTGATTATCAAGGGCAATAACCTGCTGACACTGCATACACTGAAAAAACAATTCCGTGGCAAGGTGAAACTAATTTATATCGACCCACCTTATAATAGAGGAAGCGATTCCTTTGGTTACAACGATAGCTTCAACCACTCTGCTTGGCTTACTTTTATGAAAAACCGATTAGAGATCGCGCATCACCTACTTGCTAGTGATGGATTGTTAATGGTTCAATGCAGTTTTCATGAACATGCGTATATTAATGTTTTAATGAATGATTTATTAAAGCGGGATAACTATTTATGTACTTTTAATACTTTAGTTCGACACCCGGATAGAATATTGACAGGCGATAAGGAATTTAATGATGTAATCGAATATACTTTAGTTTATAGGAAATGCTATCCCCAAAAAATGCCAACCAAAAGTGAGGAGAAAACAATAGACGCTTATATCTGTGAAGTAAAAGAATTAAGCAAAGGTAAAAAAATTAAACTTGGCGACAAGGATTGCTTGTATTTTGAGCCAAATGAATATGAAATCGTAGAGGGTGCTGCAAATTCGTCAAAACTTAAGCTGATTAGTGTTAGAGGTAGTTTAAGAGAAAAAAATAGTAGTGGGCGATTTTATGTAAAACATTTAGAATCCTTGCAAAAAAAATATCCTTTTGGGACCATTTTTAAAGTACCTGGAATAGGAGATGATATTCATGATCATAGGTACTTTCATCTTCCTTTTGAAGGGAATAAAAATGGAGGATATTTTCAGGGAAAACCAGTAAGTAAACAGGAGACACAAACACCCTATTCTAATTTTCTTGATTACCACAAAGAATACAACAATGTGGCCAATGAAGGAAATGTCCCTTTTAGAAATGGTAAAAAACCGGAATCATACATTAAATTTTACATTGATATCGTAACTGAAAAAGGAGATATCGTTATGGATTTCTTTTCCGGTAGCGGCACAACAGCTGCAGTCGCTCACAAGATGGGGAGACAGTTCATAACAGTTGAACAGTTAGACTATGTTGAAGAGATTACCGTTGAAAGACTAAAGAACGTTATCGGTAAGAGGATTAAAAAGAAAGATAAGTTTCTTGATGAAATAGAATTTGATAGTGACGGCATCTCCAAAGCAGTCAAATGGCAAGGCGGGGGTGATTTTATTTATTGTGAACTGATGAAATACAATGAAATTTATATGGACAAGATTCAGGCGGCCAAGACATCAAAAGAGCTTGAGAATATATGGAAAGAAATAGCGGAGAATAGTTTTTTGAATTGGTATGTGAATCCGGAGATGCCGGAAGAGGCGGTTAGGGATTTTCGGGAGATCGGCAAGACGGAGAACGGGCTGGATAAACAGAAAAAGCTGTTGGTGGAGCTGCTCAATAAAAACCAGCTTTATGTGAATCTTTCGGAGATTGAGGATGCGGATTTCAAGGTAAGCGAGGCGGATAAGAAGCTGAACCGGGAATTTTACGGGAAGGGCCGTTAAGGATGGCAGATAAATTTTTGTATGAGACGCTTGATTCGGCCTGTGAACTGGGATTGTTGAACAAGGATGTTCCGGATTTTCTCAGAGATAATCTGAATCCAAGATTTGAGTTGCGTCCATATCAGGAGGAAGCGTTTGGGCGTTTCTTTCACTGCATAGATAAGGGCTATCCCGGCAAAGACTGGCCCTTGCATTTTCTGTTTAATATGGCGACCGGCAGCGGCAAGACACTGATTATGGCGGGGTTGATACTTTATCTGTATGAAAAGGGGTATCGCAATTTTTTGTTTTTTGTCAATTCCACTAATATTATTGAAAAGACAAAGGATAATTTTCTCAATCCACTATCGGCCAAGTTTCTTTTCAGGGAAAATATCCGATTTGGTACGAAGCGGGTCAATGTGGCGCCGGTTGCCAATTTTGAAGGCGTCAACGAGAACGATATTAATATTTGTTTCACCACCATTCAAAAGCTGCATTCCGATCTGACCACAGAGAAAGAGAACGCTTTAACTTATGAAGATTTCAAGGATAAAAAGATTGTTCTGCTATCGGATGAGGCGCATCATATCAATGTAAGCACAAAATCGGATAAGGATTTTGAAGAGTTAAACTGGGAAGGGACGGTTCAGCGTATTTTTGAGCAGAATAAAGATAATCTTCTGCTGGAGTTTACGGCTACGCTGGATTATGCACATAAAAACATTGTCGAAAAGTATCGCAACAAGATTATTTACCGTTACGATTTGCGGCAGTTCCGCAACGACGGGTATTCCAAGGATGTTTATATTGTTCAGGCGGATTTTGAGGAAAGAGACCGGATCATTCAGGCCCTGATTCTGAGCCAGTATAAACAGGAAGTGGCGGCTAAACATAGAATCAACCTCAAGCCGGTTATTTTATTCAAGGCTCAAAGGACGATTGCTCAATCACTGGAAAATAAAGCTAATTTTCATGCGATGATAGATAATATCGGAGCGTCGGACATTGACCAGATAAGAAAGAAATCGGATATTGATTTGGTAAACCGAGCTTTTGGGTTTTTCCGTGAAAACAATATTACCAGCGATCAATTAGCGGCCCGATTAAAGGCGGAGTTTGACCCAAGCCGTTGTATCTCTGTTAATGAGGAGAAGGAAAAAGAAAATCAGCAGATTCTGCTGAATTCACTTGAGGACAGGGATAACGGGATAAGAGCGATTTTTGCGGTTCAGAAATTGAACGAGGGATGGGATGTACTGAATTTGTTTGATATTGTCCGCTGCTACACGGCCCGTGATTCAAAAGCTGGTAAACCCGGGAAAACCACCATTTCGGAAGCACAGCTTATTGGGCGGGGGGCGCGGTATTTCCCCTTTGTGGCCGATGGACATAATGACCGGTTCAAACGAAAATATGACAATGATCTTAGCAATGAATTGCGAGCTCTGGAGGAACTGCATTATCACAGTATCAATGATTCCCGCTATATTTCCGAGCTTCGCACAGCCTTGATTGAGGAAGGCATGATGGACGAACGGGAGATCACGAAAGAATTAAAACTTAAAGATTCCTTTAAGGCGACGGATTTCTATAAACACGGCCTTATTTATCTCAACGAAAAGGTTCCTCATGACTATCAATATGTGAAGTCTTTTGCGGATATGGGAGTTACTCGCCGCAACTATGAGCATACTATAGCCAGCGGTCGGGGCTCATCCGATGCGATACTGGCTGAAAACGGCAAGGTCGGTAAGGTAGCTGAATCCAAGCGAAATGACGTGAAAGTTAAGGAGATCGGAAAGAATATTGTATATAACGCCATTGCCAGACATCCGTTTTTCACCTTTGAATCGATACATAGATATTTTCCACATATTTCATCAGTTCGTGAATTTATAGAAGGCAATGCTTATCTGGGTGGGTTGGAGATTACCTTTAAGGGAGATTCATCAGCAATATCGAGTAGAGCAAAACTCGATGCGATGTTGGGTCTGCTGCGTGAGATTGAAACCGAAGTACGAAAGAACATTACCGAATATCAAGGGACAGAGAAATTTCATCCGGGGGATATTTCCGAAATATTTCCAGAGAACCCTAAGTATCTCAAACTGATTGAGGGTAGTGAAAAAGCAGACGGCGATGAAGAATTTGTTTCCGATAAGGGCTGGTATGTTTTCAATGCCAATTACGGTACCAGCGAGGAAAAAGCGTTTGTCCGAACGCTGGATCGCGAGATGGACGAGTTGAAAACGAAATATGATGGGATATATCTTATCCGTAACGAAAGGCATTTCAAAATTTATAGCTTTCCCGACGGTCAGGCATTTGAACCTGATTTTGTCCTTTTCCTGAGGGAGAAAAACGGGGATGTACTTACTTACCAGATGTTTATTGAGCCAAAGGGAAAACAATTTAAAGACGCACAAGGGTCTTATAAGAATAGTAAAGAAGGTTGGAAATTAAAGTTTCTTAGAGAAGTAACTGAAAAATTCAAGGGTAATATCTTGGAATTTAAGACGCAACGAAAGACACAAAAATATAGACTTATTGGCGTTCCTTTTTATAATTATGAAGATGAAAATGAATTCAGGAAAAGTTTGTACGAGATGATAGAGAAGAACCCCGGCAAATAGAATTTGGCGGGTAAAAATTTATGAAATTGGCGTGTCGTTGCGTTCCTGGCAATGACAGGGAGTGGGAATTTTATTTCGGCCTTAGAGGGCTTGAAGAAAATTGTATTTTTCTCTTGTATTCCGGTCATGGGTGGCTCTAATGTGGGTATGGGAAAAGTGGCATTTATATTAGGGAGATGATCGATGGAAAAACGTAAGGCAAATGGTAAGGTCAGTGGTGTTTTGGTTTTGGGGATTGTTGTTGTTTTTGCCGCGACGGATATTGTGTCTCACAATAGCTGCGATGGGGAGACTGCTGACAGAGTGGATCCGATTATGGGTGACTGGCAGGGGAAACTGTTTCTGAATGATGGTAAGGAAACGCCGTTGGCGGCGCAGGTTATCGCTCTTGGGAACGGATGGTATCGGGTAAATCTTGTGGGGGAGTTTGATTCGGCTAAGCCGCCGTTTGTATTGATGGACGGCTATCGTTCGGGTGGAATGGCGGTTTTTGTCGGAAAGGCAGAAAAAGGGCTGCTGGGCGAAACTAAATGGTGCGGAGCAATTGAATGGGATACGTTCAGCGGGGCATTCGAAGGCAAAGAAAATGGCCGATTTGTGATGCACAGAGTGGAGCGGCTTTCGCCGACGCTGGGCGTCAAGCCGCCGAAAGACGCGGTGGTGCTGTTCGATGGCAAGAATTATGATGCCTGGCAATGTCACGGGGAATCCGGTCCGATTCAATGGCTCCTGATAGATGACGCGATGGAAATTAAGCCTGGCAGCGGATCAATAATCAGCAAACGTGATTTTCAAGACTGCCAAGTGCATCTGGAGTTTCGTACGCCATTTCAACCGGAGGCACGAGGGCAGGGTCGCGGCAATAGCGGAGTATATCTGCAAGGCAAATACGAAGTTCAGGTTCTGGACAGCTATGGTCTGGAAGGGCGTGATAATGAGTGTGGCGGTATTTATGGAGTGGCCCGACCGAAAATTAATATGTGTGCTCCACCATTACAGTGGCAAACGTACGACATCACGTTTTATGCTCCGCGGTTCGACAATGCCGGTAAAAAGGTGCAAAATGCCCGCATGACTGTTTTACATAATGGGGTTGAGATTCTTGACAATATAGAAATCCCCGGTCCAACGGCGGCAGCGGGTGTATCCGAAGAGTCTAAACCCGGTGGGATTTACTTACAGAATCATGGCAACGCGGTTTGGTATCGCAATATCTGGGTGAAGGAACTGAATATAAATTGAATGAAAATTGGGTTAAAAAAGCTGCGAAAGTCAGCTTATTAGACCAGGAGTTGAAATTGGTTTTTTTCGGGACAAGAGTGTTTAAGGGCCTGTTAGTGGTGCTAGTGCTGGCGGTGGCGTTGGCGGTGTTGGTGTTGGGCGGCTGCAGGTCGGTGAGGCAGTTTCCAGATCGGCCGATACGGGTGCAAATGACCAGCGACGGCAGTAAAGTGTTGTTTTTCGATATCGACGGCAACCGATTGGCAGACTATTGGCAGCGAGAAGATGACAGCGGCCGAAAGGTGGAGTTGTGTTTCGATGGCGAAAACTCCGTGGTGAATGAGAAGGTTTTGCTCGATGAGATGGGGGATGAGGAAGTGCCGCATTTTATTATCGCCCTGGATGGTGTTCCTTATCAGTTGGTCAGGGAATTGTACGGACAGGGTTGTTTGCGGTTGTTTTATCCTCCGAGTCGTATGATAAGCAGCTTTCCGGCGATGACAGACGTGGCGTTTCAACGTGTGTTCGGTGGCCATCAGCCGAGAGCGTATCAGGCGACGTATTTTGACCGTCAGAAAAACCGGCTAATCGGCGGTAATGATATTTATATGAGCGGTGAGGCGGCAGACTGGGCTAAGAAACTGGACTATCGGTGCTCTTTCAAACTGGATGCGATAGCTTATAAGTGTCCAGAGATGGTGTTCGAGCATGAACTGCGTGGGATGATGGAGGTTTTTCGCAAGGCAGAGAGTGGCACTAAAATAGCCTACAGCGTTGCGACGGCGGGACTTGGTACGCAAGGGGGCAGGGAGGCGATCTTAAAGTATCTGCGAACTATCGATCAGTTGTGCGAGCAGATTGTGTACGAACGGCACGGCCGGGTGAAGATTACGCTGTTAGCGGACCATGGTCATAACATGTCTGGCCGGGGGAGGATATCGTTCAAACAATTGCTGGCGGAAAATGGTTATCGTTTGACGGATCGACTGAAGAAGCCCGGCGATGTGGTGACAATCGAATATGGGCTGATAACATACGCCGAGTTTTTCACGGACGATCCGGCGGGCGTTGGGGAGGTTTTACTGCAAGATCCGGCTGTGACGATCGCCTGTTTTCCAGAAAAACGCGAAGATCCGAGCAGTATAGTGGTACAGTCGATTGACGGTAAGGCCTTTATCCGGCGGTCCGCTGACCGATACAGCTATACGGTCCATGAGGGCGATCCTCTGCAACTGTCAGACATTATCGAGCGTTTGCGAGAGGCAGGCAAAGTGGATGAGACCGGTTTCATCGACGATCGTGCGATGTTCGAGGCGACGGTAAGACATATTTATCCCGATCCGTTAAGGCGTGTATGGATGGCGTTTAACGGGCTGGTGGAAAAACCGGCGGATTTGATTGTCTGCCTGAAAGACGGCTGGGTGCATGGCAGTGCGTTTTTCGAGGTGATGATCGGCGGGGCGACCAGTACGCACGGTTCGCTCAATCAGATCAATTCGACGACCTTCGCCATGACGATGTGGGGTCCTCTTCCGGAAGCGATGCGTCTGGAAGATTTGATGGTGGAACTGGAGGAGTTGCAGAAAAGGGGTTGGCGACAAGATTGCGGCAGTGAAGAGCCAGAGGTTAAGTTTTTTTAGTATAACGTGTTATACTCGCAGACAATCTGCCAGAGGTATGACCGGTCAAGAACGCCAATCGGGGTTGGCTTGTTGAAATTTGGTTTTTTCAACCCTTAAATAGAGGGTTTTCCTGTCAATTCATATCCCGTGTGGTGTCGATGACAGTGTAAAGTAAATATATTCCGTGAAAGGAGCAGGTGTCTGCGGTATGGGAAATATTCTCGTTATAGATGATCATAACGATTTCAGGGTTATGCTTGCGAAGATTCTGGCCGATGCCGGCTACGATGTTCTGGAAGCATCCGATGGCGAAGATGGGATAAAAGTTTATCAAGAGAATTCTGTGTCGCTTGTCATAGTCGATATCCTTATGCCGGTTAAAGGAGGGGTTGAGACTATTTTTGAACTTCGCAGGATGTCCCCGGACTTAAAAATAATTGCTGTTTCCGGTGGCGGCCGGATGGCTCCGAGCGGGCTATTGGGCATGGCTAAGAGCATCGGAGTACATATATTCATCAAGCCTTTTGATATGGAACAGATGCTGGCCAGCATAAAGCAGCTTTTGAACGAGGATGCAAGTGAGACATGTAAGGATGCAAGTGAGACGTATGAGGATATGAGTGAGACATCTTAAGCACTCTAACAAAACGCGCTATGCCGGCGTCCAGCTTGGGCTGGGACTAAAAGTTTCCAAAATGGGGTAGTTTTTTTTCATAATGGGGTTTTTATTGTTGTTCGAACGTGTGATAATGTACGTGCTCACGGATCAGAAGTGAATGGGGCGAGGTGTAGAATTTGTTTTTGGCATTGCCCGCGATGTGGTATAGGCAAAGGATGCAGCTTGGTTTTTAGCTTGGAAAGGGGGGTTTTGTGCGTCAGATGTGCTGGCTGTCTGAGTTTGCCGGATGATAATTTCTCTCAGAGACGGTATTGGTGAGTTAGTGGTGAAAACTGAGAGAGTAGGCTGCTATAATAGTTAAGAAGTAGATTAGAGATGGCGTGCGAGGAGAAGTGAGGGTTTGTCTGAGTAGCTTCGGAGGGTGTGCTGGCTCTCGGGGTTACTTTTTCGGGCCGTCTATCTCTAAGAATTTTTATGTGTGTCATGTAGTGTCGATAAAGTTGTGAGAGGCTAAAAAAAGCATCGCCAAAAAGAGGAATATGAGGGAAATAATAGCGAATAAGCCGTTGGCGGCCAAAAAACTCGTCTTTTATCCGAAGTCAGGAAGCGAAAGTTACGATAAAACTTATTATGCGGGCGAGCAGCGTGTGTGTGGTTTGGGAGTGGACTGCGTTGTGACCGTGGTTTAGTTTTTGTTGTAGAAGGCGGACTTTTGTGGAAATGTGTTTTTACGCTCACTCGAAGGCATATTTTTACGTTAAAGTACTGGGTTGCCGTTTTCGCGGGAGTGACGGATTCGTTCGCGGGAGTCCGTCTTGCGGTCCCGGGCCCCCGCCTACGTGTGGGTGAGATTGTTTCCTGTTTGACGCCGACATCTTGTTTGTAAAAGGAGGCCTAATGAAGAACAAAATGGTGATATTGTTATTCGAAACCTTAGTAATTAAGAATTTCTTGGTGAAAGGAGTCTGAATGGAGAACAAATGGTGATGTTGTTGTTCAAGGTTGTAGTTTGTAATTAAACAATTCTGTTAACTTTATTGGAAGGAAAAGTAAGATGAAAAAAGGTTATTTCACATTATTGTTGGTGCTGGCCCTTGCAGTGTCAGCCCAGGCAGTTGTTGTGCCCAATGGCGATTTTGAGTTGATTCGCAAACCAGGCAGCACCACGGTCACTGGGATTTTATTACCTGTGGACGGTTCCTGGACGCAGGGCGTGGGAGCAGATTGCCCAATAGATATCGGAGAGTACGAGTTTTCCGACGTAAGCACCGGCACCCTGGCCGATATTCCCGGATGGGTCGGGTACGACAGGCAGGGGTGGATCGATTTGGGCGGCTCTTATGGCCGTGACCAGACTACCGGAAACCTTCAGGGTTCTGTAGCAAATCAATTTAACCATACCGAAGGTGGTACAAATTGCTACCTGGCTAACGGCGCCGCCTGGGGCAACCCATCCGGTGGCCTGATCACCTCGTCGGCTCCTCTGGACATCGCCGACCGCAGCAAGGTCTATGTGCTTTCGATGTTCGCCAAATGCGTTACAGCAGAGGACCCCGAGAGTCCTATGGTGCTCAAGCTGTTGGTGGACGGGGTAGAACACACGCCCGATCTCTTGTCGGATCCGGTTATGACAATTGAATGGCAGGAATACACCAGAACATACGAGACTCTCCCTGCCGGAGATTTGACGATTGTGTTGGGCTTCGGCCGCAACGCCGAAGGCGCCCAGATGCATTTCGACGACGTGACGCTCGTGGATGCCGGGGAAGCGGGCAAAAGGGCAACTAATCCCGATCCTTCGAACTATGCCATCAGTGTCCCGCTCAACAAGACACTTAGCTGGACAGCTCCGGCAAATGTAGTAAATCCGACTTATGATGTGTATTTGGGCGGTCCTGAGGATCCAAACGCGGATACCCTGAAGCAAAGCGGCTTGGCGGTAACCAGTTACACTCCCGCCATTGCCCTGGACCCCGGTAAGACATATTCCTGGAAAATCAATGTCAAGGACCCCGCTAACGGAACATACGTAGGTTATATCTGGAAGTTCACGACTATTCCATCATACGCCAGCGATCCCGATCCTCCTAAAGGTGCGACGGGTGTGTTTAGAAATAAGATACTGAGCTGGACGGCTGGTGAAAAAGACGGCGTACCGCCTCTATCGCATACATTGTACATGGACCCGAATGAGGCCAAGGTAACAAATCGCGCTGTAGATGTGGAGTATAAGGTCACTGGGCTAACGGCAGCCGAATACGATCCTGATCCTGCTCTCGTGTGGGGCGATCACTTCTTCTGGCGTGTTGATGAGGTATATGCCACCGGTACCGTCGAAAATCCAGCTCCGGCGGGTGTTTGGGAATTCACCGTCGCCGGCAGCCTCTCGTGTGAAAGCAACCCGGCTGATGTAGATGGCGACTGCCTGGTCAACATCAAGGATTTTGCGGTGATGGCCGGTAACTGGCTTAAATGCAGCTATACCAATGATGACTGCCCGGAATAAGTGTTAGACTTACCGGAAGCATTAAAACTGACGCCTCTGGTAAAAATTGAGAGTATTGGCTTGCGTAAGACTGAGAGTAATTAGCTTACGTAGGAAAATGTACGGAGTAAGGAGTATTGAGGTATTAGTTAGCTTTATTTATAAGGAATATTAAAAATGTTAAAAACAATGATGAAAAAGAAATTTGTATTTCTGCTTCTGTTTTTGTGCCTGAGTATGGCCACATCGGCGCAGGCTGTTGTCTATATCAATACCGCGCAGGAATTGTACGACATGCCGTCGACCGGCGACTACAAGTTGACCGCTGATATCGATCTTGCCGGCTTCGCCTGGGTGGCTATAGGTCATTCAGGAGAGGCTGTTTTCAGCGGCACTTTTGACGGCGACTACCATGTAATCAGCAATTTGACCGCAAGCGACGTAGAAGGAGGCGACTATAAGAATTGTTCTTTGTTTGGCAAGGTTGGCAACATAGGATCCAGTTTATATGGCGTGGTCAAAAACGTTGGGCTAGTAAACCCCACCGTCAGTGCTGGTGATTATGTCGCAGCTTTGGTCGGTGACTTGAATTACGGCGAAATCAGCAATTGCTTTGTTTCCGGTGGCAGCGTGACCCAAGTCTATGACTCCTGCAATGCCGGTACACTGGTAGGTCTTGTTCGTAATACGTCCACGGTTACAAATTGCTGGTCTGACGCACATATTGTACTATGGAACGGGGTCCCCAATACCTGGCCTGATGGTCACGCCGGCTTCATGAATAACGCCCAGACGCCTGGGGCCGTGACTGATTGTTATTTTGCGGGAACACTCGAAAATTTCAGCGTTGACCCGGCGAACGGCGGTCCTTTTCGTGGTGCCGGTGAACTTAATGTTATGCTCAGTTGTTACTATGATTCGGACACTACCGGCGTCCCCGATGGCACAAGAGCAAATAACCCTCCCGGATTGCCAACGACTGAAATGATGAAACAAGGTACTTATGTCGATTGGGATTTCGGTAGTACCTGGACGATGATTCCAGGGCAAACGTATCCCAGGCTGGCTGGATTCGGTTTGCTCGCGGCCGGGAACCCGGTTCCTTACGGCGGCATAATCCCTACAAGTACGTCCCAGCTTTGCTGGTCACCTCCCGAGATAGACGCTGATGGCGACCCAATTACCGGCGATATTACCTATAATGTCTATTTTGGAACCGACCCGAATTTTGTTCTGGAGTACCCTTACGGATTGACTCCTTTAGGCACGGAAACAAGCGAAACCTGCGTTTCTGTTGCTCCGGGTACGTTCGAAACAAATAACGTTTATTACTGGGCTGTCACCTCTCATACAGATGGCGGTGATATTCCAGGTCTTCTTTGGCCTCTGGCCACGGCAAAGACAAATGCCAGCAGCCCCTCTCCCGCTGATGGTGAGCCGGGCGCGCCCAGAAACGCCCAGTTGAGCTGGACCTCCGGTGAAGACGAGTTTGGCGAACTACCGGATTCGCACAAACTATACATGGATCCTAATGCGACTTATGTAACCGAGCGTAATTGCGGGGCCGTGGCTGTATGTGTTACGTTGCCGGCAGGAACCACGACGTACGATCCTGATCTCGAATGGGGCGTTACGTACTACTGGGTTGTTGATGAAGACTATGGCGCCGGCGGAATTGAGGAGGGCGATGTCTGGAGCTTCACGGTTGATCCGGAGCTCGAGTGCGGCCTTCTCCCCGGTGATCTAACAGCGGATTGCCTAGTCAATCTCGACGATTTTGCCGTGCTGGCTTATGACTGGCTTAATTGTCTAATTATCAATGACAATTGCCCGGATGGATATAATTAAGTTGGCATATAGAGATGGTTTATTATAAGAATTTGTTGCGGAGAGCTCCCGTTTAGACGGGAGTTCTCCGCTTTTTTTTGGTAGATGGACACCGTATCCTATTGGCCTGCGAGGAAATATGTTAGTATTATGAAACACTGATTCTGGTGCTGAATGGCATTTTCAGGCATGGGTACCTTTTATAAGGAATAAAAAAGGGTGAAAAAATGATGAAAAAGAGATTTGTATTTTTGTTTCTGGTTTTGTGCCTGAGCATGGCCACATCAGCGCAGGCCGTTGTCTATATCAGCACCGCGGACGAACTATACAACATACGCAATGATCCGACCGGTGACTACAAGTTGACTGCTGATATCGATATGAGCACCCTTACCGCCAACGGCGGGACCTGGCTGGCTATAGGTCATTCAGGAGAGGGGAATTTCACAGGCACTTTTGACGGCGACTACCATATAATCAAAAATTTGACCGCAGTTGAAGTCCCTGGCGCTATCTATAAGTGTTGTTCTGTGTTTGGCATAGTTGCGGAGGGCGCCGTGATCAAAAATGTTGGGGTGACAGACTTCGACATCACTGCTGGTTGGTATGCTGCTGCTTTGGTCGGTGATTTGCGGGGCGCCGCTATCAATTGCTTTGTTTCCGATGGGACCGTAACCGGTCTTACGGGGAGTTATGGCAATATTGGCACACTGAATGGTCATTCTCGTACGAATAGCACTTTTACAAATTGCTATTCTGACGCACATGTGACATTTCCTCCTGGGAGTACCTTTGACTGTCTTGGCGGCTTCTCCGGTAACATTAGCAGCCTCTCGACGACTAATTGTTATTTTGCAGGAACAATCACTAGAATCCCGGAGAACACGGGGCTTGGTGGTCCCTTTCAGGGTAACGGTGCGGGCCCTCTGGTCAGTTGTTACTATGATTCGGACACTACCGGCTACCCCGATGGCACAAAAGCATATAACCCTCCCGGATTGCCAACGACTGAAATGATGAAACAAGGTACTTATGTCGATTGGGATTTCGGTAGTACCTGGACGATGATTCCAGGGCAAACGTATCCCAGGCTGGCTGGATTCGGTTTGCTCGCGGCCGGGAACCCGGTTCCTTACGGCGGCATAATCCCTACAAGTACGTCCCAGCTTTGCTGGTCACCTCCCGAGATAGACGCTGATGGCGACCCAATTACCGGCGATATTACCTATAATGTCTATTTTGGAACCGACCCGAATTTTGTTCTGGAGTACCCTTACGGATTGACTCCTTTAGGCACGGAAACAAGCGAAACCTGCGTTTCTGTTGCTCCGGGTACGTTCGAAACAAATAACGTTTATTACTGGGCTGTCACCTCTCATACAGATGGCGGTGATATTCCAGGTCTTCTTTGGCCTCTGGCCACGGCAAAGACAAATGCCAGCAGCCCCTCTCCCGCTGATGGTGAGCCGGGCGCGCCCAGAAACGCCCAGTTGAGCTGGACCTCCGGTGAAGACGAGTTTGGCGAACTACCGGATTCGCACAAACTATACATGGATCCTAATGCGACTTATGTAACCGAACGTAATTGCGGGGCCGTGGCTGTATGTGTTACGTTGCCGGCGGGAACCACGACGTACGATCCTGATCTTGAATGGGGCGAAACGTACTACTGGGTTGTTGATGAAGACTATGGCGCCGGCGGAATTGAGGAAGGCGATGTCTGGAGCTTCACGGTTGATCCGGAACTCGAGTGCGGCCTTCTCCCTGGTGATCTAACAGCGGATTGCCTAGTCAATCTCGACGATTTTGCTGTGCTGGCTTATGACTGGCTTAATTGTCTAATTATCAATGACAGTTGCCCGGATGGATATAATTAAGTTGGCATATAGAGATGGTTTATTATAAGAATTTGTTGCGGAGAGCTCCCGTTTAGACGGGAGTTCTCCGCTTTTTTTTGGTAGATGGACACCGTATCCTATTGGCCTGCGAGGAAATATGTTAGTATTATGAAACACTGATTTTGGTGCTGAATGGCGTTTTCAGGCATGGGTACCTTTTATAAGGAATAAAAAAGGGTGAAAAGATGATGAAAGGGAAATTTGTATTTTTGTTTGTGGTTTTATGCCTGGGTATGGCCATATCGGCGCAGGCTGTTATCTATATCGATACCGCGCAGGAACTATACGACATACGCAATGATCTGACCGGCGACTACAAGTTGACCGCTGATATCGATCTTGCCGGCTTCCCCTGGGTGGCTATAGGTAATAGAGACGCTAGTCGCGTTCCTGCGGATCTCTATTTCACAGGCACATTTGACGGCGACTACCATATAATCAGCAATTTGACCGCGAGCGATGACGAAACGACCCCTATCTATAAAAACTGTTCTCTGTTTGGCATAGTTGGCAAAGAGTCCGCGAGTTTGCCTGGCGTGGTCAAAAATGTTGGGATAGTAAACCCCACCGTCAGTGCTGGTGATTATGCCGCAGCTTTGGTCGGTGATTTGCGTCTCGGCGAAATCAGCAATTGCTTTGTTTCCGGGGGGAGCGTGACCCAATCGTATTCCTCCAATAATGCTGGCACACTGGTAGGTATTGTTCGTGGTGGTGGTGGGACGGCCACTGTTACAAATTGCTATTCTGAAACACACATGGTAGTACTGAATAGTGGGGGCGGCTTCCTGGGCAGCAATTGGGACAACGCGACTAATTGTTATTTTGCGGGAACAATCATTAACCCGCTGAACGGCGGTCCTTTTATGGCTGCCGGTAATGAAAACTCCCTGATCAGTTGTTACTATGATTCGGACACTACCGGCGTCCCCGATGGCACAGTAGCTGGTCAGCCTCCCGGACGGACGACGACTGAAATGATGAACCAAGGTACTTATGTCGATTGGGATTTCAGCCAGACCTGGACAATGATTCCAGGGGAAACGCGGCCCAGGCTGGCTGGGTTTGGTTTGCTCGCGGCAGGAAACCCGGTTCCTTATGGCGGCATAATCCCTACAACAACGTCACAGCTTTGCTGGTCACCTCCTGAAATAGAGGCTGACGGCGACCCAATTACCGGCGATATTACCTATAATGTCTATTTTGGAACCGACCCGAATTTTGTTGAGGAGTACCCTTACGGATTGACTCCTTTAGGGACGGAAACAAGCGACACCTGCGTTGCTGTTCCTTCAGGCACGTTTGAAACAAATAACGTTTATTACTGGGCTGTCACCTCTCACACAGACGGCGGTGATATTCCAGGTCTTCTTTGGCCCCTGGTCACAGCAAAAACACCTGCCAGCAGCCCCTATCCTGAGGATGGTGAGCCGGGCGCACCCAAAAACGCTATATTGAGCTGGACCTCCGGTGAAGGCGATGAGGGCCAACTACCAGTTTCGCATAAGCTATACTTGGACCCCAATGCGACTTATGTAACCGAGCGTAATTGCGGACTCGTAGATGTATGTGTTACGTTGCCACAAGCAACCGTAACATACAATCCTGATCTCGAATGGGGCGTTACGTACTACTGGGTTGTTGACGAAGACTATGGTGGCACCATCGGATTGGTCGAGGGCGATGTCTGGAGCTTCACGGTTGATCCGGAACTCGAGTGCGGCCTTCTGGCCGGTGACGTCACAGCGGATTGCCTAGTCAATCTCGACGATTTTGCCGTGCTGGCTTATGACTGGCTTAATTGTCTAATTATCAATGACAATTGTCCGCCTGGATATAATTAAGTTGGCAGATAGAGATGGTTTATTATAAGAAATTCGTTGCGGAGAACTCCTGTTTAGACGGGGGTTCTCCGTTTTTTTTGGCAGATGGACACCGTATCCTATTGGCCTGCGAGGAAATATGTTAGTATTATGAAAGACTGATTCTGGTGCTGAATGGCGTTTTCAGGCATGGGTACCTTTTATAAGGAATAAAAAAGGGTGAAAAGATGGTGAAAAAGAGATTTGTATTTCTGTTTCTGGTTTTATGCCTGAGCATGGCCATATCAACGCAGGCCGTCATCTATATCGACACCGCGCAGGAACTACAGGACATGAACTTAGATCTGACCGCTGACTACATGTTGACTGCTGATATCGATCTTACCGGCTTCGCCTGGGTACGTGTCGGTCCTTTCGAGGGCACTTTCGATGGTGACTACCACATAATTAGTGGGTTAACAATCGATGCCACCAGAGGTAGTCTGTTTTCTACCGTTTTACTAGGTGGTACGATTAAGAATGTTGGGATGACAAACTTCGACATTACTGCTGAATGGTATACCGCAGCTTTGGTCGGTAGTTTGAGTGGTGAAATGACTAATTGCTTTGTTTCCGATGGGAGCGTGGCCAGTCCTGGGGCAGGGAATTACGGCAACAATGGCACAATAATAGGTATGATTTGGCCTACTGGCAATGCTACAAATTGCTATTCTGACGCACACATAACATTTCCTGAGACTACACAGGAGTGTCAGGGCGGCTTCTCCGGTCACATTGCCGGCACCGCGACTAATTGTTATTTTGCAGGAACAATCACCAGGGCAACAGATATCGGTGGCCCTTTTCAGGGTAACGGTGTGGGCCCTCTGATCAGTTGTTACTATGATGAGGACACTACCGGCATTCCCGATGGCACAAAAGCGAATAACCCTCCCGGATTGCCGACGACTGAAATGATGAAACAAGTTACTTATGTTGATTGGGATTTCGGCCAGACCTGGACGATGATTCCAGGGGTAACGCGTCCCAGGCTGGCTGGGTTCGGTTTGCTTGCGGCTGGATACCCGGTTCCTTACGGCGGCATAATCCCTACAACAACGTCCCAGCTTTGCTGGTCACCTCCCGAAATAGAACCTGACGGTGATCCAATTACCGGCGATATTACCTATAATGTTTATTTTGGAACCGACCCCAATGGTATTCTGCCGCCCCCCTACGGATTGGACCCTTTAGGCGAGGAAACAAGCGAAACCTGTGTTTCAGTTCCTCCAGGTACGTTCGAAACAAATAACATTTATTACTGGACTGTCGTCTGCCACACAGGCGCCGGTGATATTCCAGGTGTTCTTTGGCCTCTGGTCACAGCAAAAACACCTGCCAGCAGCCCTTATCCTGCCGATGGTGAGCCGGGCGCACCCAAAAACGCTATACTGAGTTGGACCTCCGGTGAAGGCGATGAGGGTGAACTACCAGTTTCGCACAAGCTATACATGGATCCCAATGCGACTTATGTAACCGAGCGTAATTGCGGACTCGTAGATGTATGTGTTACGTTGCCACAAGCAACCGTAACATACAATCCTGATCTCGAATGGGGCGTTACGTACTACTGGGTTGTTGACGAAGACTATGGTGGCGCCATCGGATTGGTCGAGGGCGACGTCTGGAGCTTCACAGTTGATCCGCAGCTTGAGTGCGGCCCTCTGGCCGGTGACCTCACAGACGATTGCATAGTCGATCTCGACGATTTTGCCCTGCTGGCTTATGACTGGCTTAATTGTCTAATTATCAATGACAATTGCCCGGATGGATACAACTAAGTTAGCATATAAACATAGCTTATTGTAAGAATTTATTGTGGAGAACTCCTGTTTAGACGGGGGTTCTCTGTTTTTTAAGTGGATGTGTGGCCTTATAGGGTCTATAATTCCTTTCAAAGAAAGGACACAAAATGACAGTGCGAAAATCAAGACTCTCTATGACTGTTCTATTGTTACCCCTGACTGTGATAGTACTCGTTTCCGGTTGTGCCACGCAGCCCAAGGCTGTTCAGGTGTTCTTCCTGACAGGCCAGTCTAACATGGAAGGGGTAGGATCTGTTTCGCAGCTCACCCCGGCCCAGAAGGATATCTCATCCGATGTTCGGCTGTGGAACAATAATTCCAAAGGCTGGGAACCGGTAATCTATCGGACCGACTATTTTGGCGTTGAGGTGGCTTTGGCTCACGCCCTGAAAAAAGCAATGCCTGGGGCGAAAATCGTATTTATCAAGCATGCCGCCGGCGGCACGAACCTGCACGAACAGTGGCGCCCTCTGCCTGAACCCGGCCCGCTATACGCCGGTTTTGTACGCAAGGTGCAGATGGTTCTGGATAAAATGTCCCAAAATAATGAGAACTATGAAATTGCCGGTATATTCTGGATGCAGGGTGAATCTGATGCTGGACGTGAAGACTTCGCAATCCATTATGAATCCAACCTGAAAGACTTGATTGCCGAAATGCGAAAAAAATTCGGCAAACCTGATACGCCGTTTATTTTCGGCCGTATCTCCACTTCGCTAAAGAAAGAAACCCCCTGGGACTTCCCGGAGGTTGACAAGGTTCGCCAGGCCATGAAAAAAGTATCCGATGATGTTCCCAATGTGTTTATGATCAATACAGATGATCTTCCAACGCTCGAGGATAACACCCATTTCGACACCGCCGGCATCCTCGAATTGGGCAATCGGTTTGCCAAGGCGTACCTGGACACTTTGTAATTGCATGGCTTGTATCACAGGACCGTTGAGCAGGGGTATCAAAATCAATATGATTGACTTGACTGCATAACCGGCGGCGAGGGAATCGAAGAACCATGAAATTAACTGACATAACAAAAACGCTCGAACAAATCGCTCCGCTTGAGCTGGCCGAGGAATGGGATAACGTTGGTCTGCTGGCCGGTGATTATGAACAGTCGATAAAAAACGTTATGCTTACCATCGACCTGACCGACCAGGTGCTCGCCGAGGCCCAGACCAATAAAATCGACCTGATCGTCGCCTATCATCCGCCTATATGGGAGCCGCTCAAAAAAGTTGTCGCCGGCCACGGCGCATCGCCTTTGTTATATCAGGCCATCCGTTCCAACATAGCCATCTACGCCCTGCACACCGCTCTCGATTCCGCCGCTGGTGGGGTCAATGATGTGCTCGCCGAGATCATCGGTATCGAATCGCCCCGGCCGCTCCGGCAACCAACCCCGGCCAGCGGCAGTATGTGCAAACTGGTGGTGTTCGTACCGGAATCGGACCTGGCAAAGGTCAGCGAAGCTATCTTCATTGCCGGCGCCGGCAACATTGGCCCGCAAGGCAAATACAGCAAATGCAGTTTCCGCACCCGCGGTACCGGCACCTTTCAGTGCGGCCCTGGCAGCAAACCTGCTATCGGCAAACCCGGTAGCTTCGAACAGGTCGATGAATATCGCCTGGAAAGCATCGTCCCGACAAAAAATCTTGCCGCCGTAACCATCGCCATGCTCGCCGCTCACCCTTACGAAGAAGTTGCTTACGATGTTATCCCGCTGCTCGATAGCCAGACCGAGACCGGCCTGGGCCGATTCGGCCGTCTCAAAACCCCCGCCGCCATCCCCGAATTGATTACAAAAATAAAAAAAACTTTCAAGACAGATACCGTTGGCCTCATTGGCTCACAACGCGGTAAAGTCAAAACCGCTGCTGTTTGTGCCGGCTCCTGCGGTTCGATCCTGAGAAGCGTCATCGCCCACAATTGCGATTTCTATCTGACCGGCGAGCTAAAACACCACCATGCGATGGAACTGCAAGCCGCCGGGGTTAATACCGTCTGCCTCGGCCATTCGATATCAGAGAGAATCATATTACCGAAACTGGCAAAAACCCTCCGCCAAAACTGCAAACCACTGACCGTTAAAATCAGCCGTAAAGACCGCGACCCCTTCAAATGTAAATAGCTGAATTTACAATAAGTTGTGATGTTTTTTAGTGGCGAAATACTTTTGGCGCAAGCGTCGATGTTGCGTAATTCATCCAGTCCGGGAACCTATTTTCAGGCGTCTTTCCGCGTTCAGTCCCCCTGGACTGTTATGAATCCGGACGACACCTCGCCGAACCGCGAGCAGATCATTAAAGAGGATGAGGGAATCAGAGGGAAGCCAATCCCTCTCGAATTGCGTATTTGACTAATCCCGCCAAATTGTCGATCTTCAGCTTGTTCATTAGTTGTCGGCGACAGGCATCGACTGTCTTGGTGCTCATTCGGATTTCCAAAGCGATTTCTTTTAGTGATTTCCCTTCGGCAAGGAATCGGAGCACTTGTGATTCTCGTTCGGAAAGAACAGGATAAGCCAATTTATTATTTTTCAGCTTACGCCTATCCACATAAGAATCGACTATGAGGCCGACTATCTGTGGGCTCAGGTAAGGAAACTCATCCTCTATGACGGTTTTGATTGCGTAAACCAAATTGTCAAAGGAGCAGTTTTTGAGGACATATCCGGATGCACCGGCTTTGAACATGGCCATCACGGTAGATCGGTTGAAATGTATGGACAAAGCGAGCACTTTGATATAAGGGAATTTGCTGGTAATCTCTTTGGTAGCCTCAACGCCGTCCATAACAGGCAATTTAACTTCCATGACAACCAAATCCGGCTGTAATTCATCAGCAAGTTCGACCGCCTTGCGACCATCTCTGGCTTGGCCAATAACCTCTATATCCGGTTGATTTTTGAACAGAGCACAAAGCCCCTCACAAATCATAGTATAGTCATCGGCAAGTAGTATTTTTATACCCATATCTGATCCTCCTCATGATCCAAGTTCCCCTATGTAGTATATTATATCCCAGTATGTCATAGAAAACAACTATAAATTTAATAATAGGGACTGTGTTTATTCTTAACTCCTGTTTTCTCATAGAGTTAACATAATACCATCCACCATTGGCTGACCCCAAGCCGGTCTATCGCTGGTAATTTGTTTTTCCAGATGTATCACAAGCACTGCCGCACTTTCACTCTGGGGTTTACAATTACACTGTCAATTTTGCGGTCAGATGGCGGTTTCCATGTAAGATAATGTTAGTAATTTATTTGATGCGTCAATAAAACGTGATATTGAAACAGGAAGCGGGAGCAGTTCAACTTGACGATCCTCCATGAAGCTGTCTTCGAGCTTGATATCACCTTTTGGTGAAAGGATAATCAGGGGCAGGCGCAGGTCACCCGCTTTGGTCTCGGCTTCTTTGTATTTGGTTGTTAGGAGGACACGTTGGCCGCCGTTTTTGATGTGAATGATACCGATGTTGGGAGGCTCTTCGGAGGTGTCGCGCAATCGATCACAAAAGATACGAACGCTGTCAAAATCCGGTTCTGCACTCGCATACAAAGGCCTGAATGGTTTGTGAAACTGTTTGGCCAACTCATCGCGAAGTCGCGGCCAACTTTGCTGATTGGAGTGGGAAAGCAGCGAATATTTGACGTCATCGGTTTGTGGGGGGATGTTTTCCTCTATGCTCCTGAACAGGGCCGACTTTAGCCTGAGAGTGTTGGCGAATTCTTCGGTGGGGTAGAGGGTAAGATTGCCGCTGGTTCCTAACAGGAGGGCATGAGCAAGGCGGTTGGACAGGGCTAAAGTAGCCACTTCGTTTAACGACCGAGGAGCCATGCGGCGGATATTCCCCAGTGAGAGATGATGAAAGGCAATAGGGTTAATCATTTCCTTGCAGAATTTCCATTTATGGAGGATTCGATCCATGGCGTCGGCATGGTTTATGAGTAACATGCGTGATTCCACGCGTTCCAGAGGCAGACGTAATTCCTTTGCTATTTTCAATATACTGATGTATTTTTCCCCGAGCATTTCCAGATAGACTATCCGTCCAATATCATGGAGCAGTCCCATAGTGAAGGCGGCGTCGATCTGAGGGGCCTTACCACCGAGGCTGCGTGTGATCTCGGCGGCGATCATCCCGGTAGCTATCGAGTGTTCCCAGAACAGAGGTGTGCTGAGGCTGTCGGTTTGATCATTGTTTGCGAACTGATCTATGACGCCGATGTTAAGCGCCAACTGACGTATCTGAGATAGTCCGATCCGCATAACCGCTTTCTGAACCGTATCTATATCTACAGGTTCACCCCGTGTATATACAACGGAGTTAGCCATTTTCAGGACCTTAAGAGAGATGGCGTGGTCCTGTTTTATTACCTTAACCACCTCATCGATCGAGCATCGCTCAGACTGCGTCGATTTAAGTATCTGGGTGACTGTGGGGGACATTCCTTTAAGTTCATCGCACTGGTCCAGCAATTCCTGGATTTCGGAGCGGGTCATTATTGGTTTGAGATCTTTGATATCCTCTATTTCTTCACCATAATCGTTGGCAGATAGTGTTTTCGGGATTTCACTCGGCCTGGTTTTTGGATTTGGCTCGGCGGAGGTTATGGTTGCTGGTGAGCTGTGATCACAGATCTCTTGCGAACCTGCAATCGCAGGCTGCTCCATTGAATTATCGATGCTGTCAGGGTGATTTTCTGAATGTAAATCAGTCGTGTTATCGGGCGGGGGAGCTGAAGTGATTCCTTCTTCGCAATTTTTCAGGAATGATTCTGACTGTTTCATTTCTACATCAATCATTTTAATTAGTTCGTCATAACTTTCATACGCTTTGTCTGATATAATTGCCCTGCGGGAAGTGCCTATGGTCTTGGCAATTTCCGGATGCGTGTTTTCCAAAAGTTGCAGCATGGATGATTGCCGTTTAATCCAATTCAACATTTGACGGGTTTTAGTAACGAGTTCCTTATACTGAAGAGCTCGACGAATAGTAATTACCAGATCAAGTCCATTACACGGCTTGACAAGAAAGCGATAAGCATGACCTTCATTTATAGCTCGAAGCGCTCCGTCGGAACTTACCTGGCCGGTCAGGATGATTCTGATAGTTTCCGGATATTTCCGGCGTACAATGGTAATCAGTTCCGAACCGGTCATTCCGGGCATTTGCTCGTCCGTTACTAAAACATCGATATTCTCCCTGCTAAGTATTGCCAGTGCTTCATTTGCGGAGTTTGCGGTAAATATCTCATGTTTTTCTTTATAAAGCGTATGCTTCAATGCGCTGGTTAAATTGGGTTCATCATCAACCAGTAGTATTTTAGCTGACATTTTGTGTACCTCCTCAGATTGGACATGTAGCCTTCAATCTTTCCGGGCAGGCTTTCTTCCAGACAGGAAGCCGATCCGACAGGCCCAGCTCTTCCAAATAATTTTCATCTATTTGAAGATTTTCTTTTTTGTTGTATGCGACCGGGTGTATTTCATGTATCAGGATATTTGCAGCGTAAACCGCTGTTAATACGGAAAATTCCTTTTTAATCACCTCTGCCGGTTGGTGATGGAAAGCCAGGGCCTCCATAATGGGGTTCGAGAATCCCCATAATCCCAGCAGATAAGCGCCGACTTGGGCATGGGTCGAACCAATCACTTCTTTTTCCGCTTCGAACAGGGTAATCTCTTTACTTTCAGTCAGCGACAATACTTTTGCATATTCCAGGGGGATTTTTGCAGCCAGTATAAGTTTGCCCACATCATGCAACATTCCCGCAACCATGGTATAATCAATAAGTTTTTCATCCATATTCTCAGCCCTGGCAATCAACCGCGCCCATTCACTCACCGCAAAACTATGTTCCATAAAGGTATTATATGAAAACTTTTCCAATGGCATGTTGGTAAATTGTGAAAAAATCTTTGTTGATAGTACCAGGGCTTTAATGGTGTCCAATCCGAGAAGTGAAACGGTCTGGGGAATACTTGAGACGTGTTGTCTTATTCCGAAAAAAGCTGAATTTACCAATTGCAGTATCTTGACGCTCATCCCCACATCCTGCGAAATTATTTCTCCTACTCTCTTGATTGACGCGTCTTCGGATTTGAGCTCCTCGATCAATTTGGTATAAAGGGAGGACATACAGGGCAGAGATTCCAATTGAGATATCAAACTCTGAAGTTTTTTATTTGAAAGTAGATTTCGTAAAGCGCAAACTCGCGTGATGGTTGTTTTGAGAGTTTCCATATCACATGGTTTGGACAAGTATTGATGGATAGGGCCGACGGAGCGTAGAATCAATTCTTTCGAGGTTTGTCCTGAAAGTGCGATACGCGCCATGTTGGGATATTGGGTCTTGGCCTCTTCAAGCAGTTGAACTCCATCAATTCCCGGCATACGTATGTCAGAAACGATCAGGTCAAAGGGTTTCTTCGCTAAGATATCCAATGCTTCCTGTCCTGAGCCGGCAAAGGTCATATCCCATTCCTGACGCATAGATCGCAACATACGGTGAAGAGCTTCCAATATGTTTCGCTCATCATCCACAAATAATATTTTCTTTTTATCGCTCATCCTGTCGTCTCCATGCTGACTTAATTTGATACTGAATCGATCGGCAACCGAATTATAAACGTAGTTCCCTTTCCTTTTTCGGTCTCAAATGTAATCGTGCCATCGTGTTTATCCACTATTATGGAACGGGCGATGGCCAGCCCCTGGCCGGTTCCGTTACCCACACCTTTAGTGGTAAAGAATGGATCATATATCTTATCCTGAATATCTTCGGGAATTCCTGTTCCGGTGTCAGAAACGCGAATCTCCACCCACTTGTCATTGACCAGGGTTTTGACAGCTATGGTTCCTGTATTTTCCTTTCCGTCAACGGCAATAGCCTGTGCCGCATTGACTATTATGTTTAATATTACCTGATTGAACTCTCTCGGCAGACATAGCACCATTGGAAGTTCGGGGTCAAACTCGGTCTTTATTTCGGCTACATACTTCCACTCGTTATGCGCTACCGTTATTGTGTTCTGAATAGCCTTGTTAATATCGATTGCGATTTTACCTTCGACACACGGACGAGAGAATTCCTTCATAGCTCGAACAAGTTCCGAAACCCGTTCGATACCTTCTATTGTTTGCTTAAATGCCTGTGGAATTTCATCCAATAAATACTCGATATCAAGCTCCTTAGAGGCTTTCTCCATATCTTCCAACATTTTTCGAGGTATATTTCCCGACTTAGCGGCCTCTAATAAACCATTATGTTTTTTCATAAGACTGGTAATATCATTGAAGGATTCCTGGAGAAAACGGGTGTTATCACACACATACTGGGCAGGTGTATTAATCTCATGGGCAATTCCGGATGCCAACTGACCTATAGATTCCAGTTTCTGCGACTGCAATAGTTGTTGTTCCAGTTCCTTACGATTTGTAATATCTTCGACCGTTCCGACTATGCTGACAATCTTATCCTTCTCGTAAAGAGGAGCAAAATTCAGCATAACAAATATTTTTTTGCCGTCCTTGCGGATCATTTCAGCTTCGTACTGAGATATTTGATCACCAACAACCTTTACTTTTACAAATTCCTTATTCAACTCTTCATTTATCACTGGGTCAAAGAGCATACTAAAAGGCTTGTCAATCATCTCATTAATTTCATAACCTGTGATTTTTGACCCTGCCTGACTGACCAGGGTGGAAATTCCCCCCATATCGATTACGAAGATAGCATTGGTAATACTTTCCATGATACTTTCCAGGAAATCATTTGTTGCCTGAACCATTTTATCGGTTTGTTTGCGAGTGATAATAAGCGACAGGCGATCCGCAATTTCATTGAGTAATCTTTTCTCTTCCTTCGGGAAAGGACCTTCATCAATCGGTGGTCTTTCTTCAAGATAAACGACTTCTACAACACCGATTTTCTTACCCTGGAAGGTAATGTCACTTGACATTTTCCATAAAGTATCCCGGTATGACTTTGTTTTATATTCGCATCCTTCGAAATTTATCCTGGCCCCGACGATCTCGGGATATTGCAGTCCAGTTGGAATAAGATCGACTATGCCTTGTAATATCTCTTCCAGGGAATTTTCCGAATTTTCTGTAATATTCGATATCGAATAAAGGCAGTTTAACTCTTTGACTCTCTCATTCAGGATGGAATTGGAAATCGTGACTTCCTGGGCCAAGACATTTGCACGTTCGATTGAAGCTTCGAGTTGTTTATTAATATGTTTGAGTTCCTTCTCCGCCTGCTTGAGCTCTGTGATGTTGGAGTGCACGCCAACGAGGCTAAGTATTTTTCCGGCTTTATCTTTGATTGGATAGGCGCGCAAGAGGATATCCAACACTTCCCCAGCTCTCCCCCTCATCTTGACTTCACCGCTCCACTTATTTCCTGCCATGATGGTGTCAAAGACCTCGCACCCAACTTGCTCATCAATGTACACACTGGCCTTCGCATTTTCTCCTATATTCCCAAACAGGTCATCAAAAGCCTTATTCTGATAGTAGTGCTTACCTTCGGCTGTTGACATCCCGATCGCATCGGAAGATGTATCCACTGCAAGCAAAAAGGTGCGAAACTCCTCCTCGGCCCGTTTGCGCTCGGAGATCTCTTGATTAAGATTATCTATAGATGTAGTTGTCCTCTGCAAATCTCCGGCCATTTTATTAAAAGAAGCGGCTAATTGGCCAAGTTCATCATTTGCCTTGATTTCGACCCGTGTATCAAGGTTGCCTCCGCCGATTTTGGCTGCCGCGATAGTCAGTTTGCTGACAGGATTGGAAATGGACCTGGAAATGAAAAAGCCGATGAGAATTGCTAAAATAGCAATTGACAATGACATGACAAATATGTGTTTTTCCAATTTGGCAACCGATGCAAATATCTCTTTTGTTTTACACTCTACCACTAATATCCAGCCCAAGCCCTTATAGTCTTTATAGCCTTTTGAATGGGCGTGGGCAAAGAGTTGTTCCCCTTCGCCTGCCCCATCACATTCTGCCACAAAATAAGGCTGATGGTTCTGTGCATCTTCTTCCAGGTAAAATACTAATTCTTTAGGAAAAGGTTTAAGGCGTTCATATTTCTCTGTTGAATAAATGATTTTTCTGTCTTTACTAATCAATTTATATTCGACGAGTTCTTCTTCTTTTTCTTTTATTGTATTGATAGTCGCTTCGATATTCAAAACAGCCTTAATAACGCCCATGAATTTTCCTGCCCCATCGTCGATTCTTACGCAAATATTCGTGGAATAAACATCGGCACTTTCGTCATATTCAACATCCCCTACATACAAGCCGTTTCTCTTTGCCTCCTGCCACCATTCCTCATCCGCCTGGTAATAATCTGAGGTTTTCCCCGTTTGGGCCACATTTGCTCCATATTTGTTTGTCACGAAAACCTCGCCGAATACCTTATAGCCATATTTTTCTTCATAGAACTTCAGCTTCTCTTTTAATTTTTCAGATAATTCATTGTTTATTAGCTCCTGCATAAATGGAGTGATTTCCTCTTTTGGCACTGAAGTCCATTCGCGATCTTTTTGATCGATGTAGGCTTGTACATCGTCCAGTTTTTCAAGCTCTTTATTTTTATTCGACCCGGCGACAACCTTTTGTATTATTAAATCCCTGCAATATTCCTGTACGGTCTCAATTCTATTGTAAATGCTTCTATCGATATGCCCTAGCATTTCGACGGCCAATAATGTGGAATCTTCGCCAATAGTTTTTTGCAGCGTTTTTTGACTGGCCTTAATGGATATGTACCCAACAAGTCCAACTAACGATGCAACAACTAAAAACCCAAGAATCAGTTTATGAATTATTTTCATTATCGTGTTTCCATTATCCTGGTGCCTGTAACTTCACCCGAAAATTACCTGTGGATTGACCTGGCAGTTTTCGATAAAGCACTTATTTCTTAATTGCCTCTGTTTTTTCATTTTTCGAGAAAGGATTGACAGGCAGGCGTATAATGAAGGTGCTCCCCTTGCCTGTTTCAGTCTCAAAATTTAATTCGCCGCCATGCTTGTCCACTATAATTGTGCGAGATATAGCCAGACCCTGGCCACTTCCCTTGCCTATTTCCTTGGTGGTAAAGAAAAGATCAAAAATCTTTGGTCTGATTTCTTCCGGTATTCCTGTGCCAGTGTCACTTATTCGTATTTCCACCCAGCCATTGTTTTTCCTGGTGGCTATAGTGATAGTTCCTTTGCTTCCCGGCTCTTTCTTCACAACATCTTCGATAGCGTGAGCGGCATTAATAATCAGGTTCAGGATAACCTGGTTAAATTTATTTGGAAAACAAAAAACTAAAGGCAGATCAGGATCAAAATCCGTATCCAAAACCGCAACATATTTCCATTCATTGCGCGTCACAGTGACGGTGCTTTCTATAGCCTTGTTAATGTCAACAGGTATTTTTTCCCTGGTCTCAGGATGTGTGAAATTCTTCATTGCACCTACAATACCCGCTATACGCTCAATGCCCTCTAAAGACTGATGAATAGCATTAGGGATTTCTTCTGTCAAATAATCAATATCTATTTCTTCAATAGCCTGTTTTGTTTTTAATATCTGATCTTTATCAATAATTCCTTTTCCAACATCCTTAAGTATTTTGTCATACTCTCCCAGTATGTTCAGAATATCGCCGGTACTGTCTTCCAGGAACCTGGTGTTATCTCTGACATATTGAATTGGCGTATTGATTTCATGGGCAATACCGGAGGCGAGTTGACCGATCGCTTCCAATTTTTGTGCCTGGCTTAAGTGCATCTCAAGAGTTTTACGCCCGGTAATGTCCGCTCCAAATAAAAGAACGCCATCTTGTTCCATATCATTTTCAATTGGAGTAACCGTAAGCCCCACAAAACCATCGGAACCGTTCGGCCTGGTAAACCGTATATCATCCAGCCTCACCGATTGTCTTTGCGACCTGCATTCTTTGATTCCTGCATCTATTTTATCCCATTGCCATTGAATGCCACATTCATGAAGCGATTGCCCCATTACGTTAGCTCTCGAAATATTAAATGTCGATTCCGCTATTTTATTCCATTGTGTAACTCGATTTTCATTGTCAATACTAATCAAAATGGATGTTATCGTCTCCAATAATCGCTTGTTTTCCTTGTGCAGTCTGCTCAACTCTTTTGTACGCTGCTCAACTTGTTCTTCCAATTCCGCTTGAGCTTCACATAATGCTTTTTCCGCCCATTCGCGCATTTTGATCTCTTCCGTAAACTTATCACGCAAAGAACGATAATCCTGAATCTGTTTTACTATCTCAGTTACATCTTCTAACACAAAAAGAGCCACAAGTTCATCTTCGCCGGCAGGAGATATCGAAATCACTGTGGAATGTTGAATTCGTGGTTGCCCATCGGGCAATTGGCAGGGAATTATGTTTTTGTGCAATTGGGACGAAAAAACTATCGGGGGCCCGCCATCAAATATATCTTGCAGGCGGCCTTTATACATAGGCGTATCTAAATGGGAAAAACGCTCAAATAAGTTTGTTCCACTGATTTCATCCGACGTAATGCCTGTCCACTCTTCTAGGCAGTTATTCCAGAAGATAACTGTATAATCCCTACGCAGAACGAACACCCCTACAGGAAAGTATTGCAAAATATCATAAGTGCGACTCGCTATACATTTATTCCAAGTCATAATAATTACCCCTTTTATTTGGGAATTAAACGCAACCAGGTTATCGGCCGTTAACGCTACTCCCGACCGTACGATTTAGCTGACTTTCTGAGATGCTGACTAACTGGAACTACGATTGGCATTTGTTTCAACCCTTTGCTTTGTCATATTTTGCAGTTATTAAACAACCATTATCCGGACCCTATTCAGCAATGCAAAGCCCCATTACGCCATCCTACCTATCGGCATTTTTCATTAGCCGTATAAGGCTATAATATATTGTTGCGAAGATTGAATGACTAATTGAGACCATTGCATGGAATCATAAAATTCTTTTTCCATTATCTTTATGGTTCCTCATAAGAATCTGTACAGAACACGAGGCTAAGAACTGCTGTATC
>CAZICK010000045.1:0-30473 GCA_964537505.1 uncultured Pirellulales bacterium | reverse complement strand
TATCTTACCTAATCGTTATAATCGTTACGCAAAAATAAGCACTTACATCAATTCCAACAACGTAAAATAAGCACTTACAACAATTCCCCGCCACCAAAAATAAGCACTTACAACAATTCCCCGCCACCAAAAATAAGCACTTACAAACGAAAAATTCCCTCCCACCTCACGCCCTTTGACTTCGTGATTTGTTATTGCCGGAACGCGGCGATGTGCCGGTAAAGCTGCTCGGCATCGGAACTCTCGGTGATTAGTTGTCGGTATTTGGAGTCGGTCATCAATCGGGAGATAAGGGCAAGCGCCTGGATGTGGGGACCGGTCTTATCGGGCGGTGAGAGCAGCATAAATATCACGCTAACCATTTGTTTGTCGATACTTACGAAATCGATAGGCTCGGCTGTTTTGCCGACAGCCATTATCAAATCGTCAACCGCTGAACACCTACCGTGCGGAATGGCAAAGCCTTGGCCGACACCGGTACTGCGGACCGATTCGCGCTCCATGACGGTTTTGAGAGTGCTTTGGTAGTCTTTGATCAGTCCGGCCTGGTCGAGAACATCGACAAGTTCAGTGATAACCTCATACTTCGTAACACCTTGCAGGGGAACCTTCACGCACTTAACATCAAGTATATCAGTAAGTTGCATAGGATTGCCTTATAAAAAAAACAGGAGTCACCGACCCTGTTTTTGATCCAGGCTTTCGCTGGAAAACTAGCAAAAACGCCATTTTAGCAGAAAAATCACCATTATCAACATCCAACCCGAATATTTTGTCGCTAACGGGTAGAAAGGGGTGGTAATTGGGGTTGAAACGTGCTAAACTACCGGGCTGTCGTAAAAACTGGCCTTGGCAAATGGAGTTTTATCGATAAAAAACGCGAAAAACGGCCAATTTTCGCGATAAATTTGCAAAAAGTGACCCGGCTTGCCCATAAAATGCATCAAAAATGATCGGTTTGTCTGTTGACTGAAGATGGAATAAGAAATGGCAGGTAAAGTAAAAAAGATTGTCCTGGCATACAGCGGCGGGCTAGATACCAGTGTTATATTGCCGTGGCTACGGGAGAAATATGATTGCGAAGTGATCGCTTTCGCGGCTGAGCTGGGCCAGGGCAGTGAATTGGCAGGGGTCAAGAAGAAGGCGTTGGCCAGCGGCGCCAGTAAGTGTATTGTAGCGGATCTGCGGCGCGAGTTCGTGGAAGAGTATCTTTGGCCGATGTTGAAATCGGGAGCGATATACGAAAACGGTTATCTGCTTGGTACGAGCATTGCTCGGCCGTTGATCGCTAAGGAGCAGGTGCGTGTGGCCCATGAAGAAGGTGCCGACGCGGTGGCGCATGGGGCGACCGGTAAGGGTAACGATCAGATACGGTTTGAACTTACGTACCTGGCGCTGGATCCGAAATTGAAGATCATCGCGCCGTGGAAAGATCCGAGTTTTGAGCTTACCAGCCGGGAGGCGGCGGTCGATTACGCGAAAAAACACAAAATTCCCATAAAACAATCAAAAAAGAAGATATACAGCCGGGACCGGAATATCTGGCACATCAGCCATGAAGGGGCTGAGTTGGAAGATACCTGGAACGAGCCGCAGGATGAGATGCTGGTGATGAGCAGACCGATCAGCAAGGCGCCTGCTAAGGCTGATTACATAGAGATTGGTTTGGACAAGGGGATTCCGGTGCGGCTTAACGGTCGAAAGATGCCGGCGGTAAAGCTTATGGAGCAACTCAACGTCCTGGGCGGAAAGCACGGCGTAGGGCAGGCTGACATAGTCGAGAATCGCGTAGTAGGAATGAAAAGCCGGGGCGTATATGAAACGCCGGGTGGAACGATTCTCTATACCGCTCACCAGGCAGTGGAGATGCTTTGTCTGGACCGGGAGACGTTGCACTATAAGCAGCAGGTGGCCCTGCGGTACGCGGACCTTATATATGAGGGGAAATGGTTCACTCCGCTGCGGGAAGCGCTGGATAGTTTTGTCGATAAGACACAGGAACCGGTCAGCGGCACGGTGCGGCTGAAATTATACAAAGGGCACTGCCGACTGGCGGGCGTGACCAGTCCCAACAGTCTTTACGCGGCTGACCTGGCGAGTTTCACTATGGGGACTGAATACGATATTACCGATGCGATTGGGTTTATACGACTGACTGGGCTGCCGATGAAGGTGCGGGCGTCTATGAAACAAGGGCGCTCATAAAACAAGGATGTTGTAGTTTGGTGATACCGGCTGAAATATGGATGGTATTTTTGTTCGCGTTGGGTGCGTCGGTGGGTAGTTTTCTCAATGTGGTGGTTTATCGGCTGCCGTTGGAGATGTCGGTAGTCAAGCCGGGCAGTCATTGTCCGTTGTGCAAGAAAGCTATCGCATGGTACGATAATATTCCGATTTTTGCGTGGCTGCTGCTGCGTGGCAGATGCCGACATTGCGGGGCGGGGTTTTCGATACAATATCCGATGGTTGAACTTCTCACAGCTTTGCTGTTCGTTGGTTTGTACTGGGTATATTTTCGTGCGGACCTGCGTGGGGTGCTGCCGGGGTTTGAGCAGGGCGGCTGGCTTGTATATGGTGGGCATATAGTATTGGTCTGCGTTCTGCTGGCGTCGTCATTGATCGACGCCAAGCACTGGATTATCCCACTGTCAGTCAGCTACCTGGCGGCGGTGGTGGGAGTGGTGTTGAGCATGATTTGGCCTTATTGGCTGGAGGTTGAGCCGGGGCAATTGTGGCGTCTGGTTCCTTACGCCACGGCAAAAAGCGGGGCTGCCGGGCTGGGAGCGGCCTTGGGACTGGCTGCAGGGCTGATTATGCTCAAGCTGGGCCTGCTGAAGCGGAGTTTTGCCCAGTTGGATGAGGCCCATGCCAAACTTGCGGAAACCACAGAAAATGGCCCTACCGAGGATCCCGGTGACCTGATCGATCAGTCGGGAATTGGGATAAATGTACGTCGTGAGATGATGTTGGAGGTTGGTTTTCTGTCGCCGGCGGTTATGGGCGGGCTGATTTTTATGTGGATTTTGACTGCTGGTGGCGGTGAAAGTGGGTTAAGCCGATGGTGGCAGGAAATTATTCAACAAAAATGGTTAGCAGGGTTGCTTGGAAGCATATTTGGCTTTATGATAGGGGGTGGTATCGTATGGGCGACCCGGATACTTGGCACACTGAGCTTTGGGCGAGAGGCGATGGGGCTGGGAGATGTGCACCTGATGGCGGCAGCAGGTGCGGTGCTGGGCTGGGTAAGCCCGACGATAGCGTTTTTTGTGGCGCCGTTTTTCGGATTGGGCTGGGCAGTGGCGAGATTGGCCCTGCAGGGCAGCCGAGAGATACCTTATGGGCCGTTTCTGTCGATGGGAACGCTGGCGGTGATGGTGTTTTACGAGCCGATAGTAAATTACTTTATTAACGCCTTTACCGCGGCGGGTGGGATGGCATGGAACGGCTAATGATCCGAACACAAGGAGTATAGACAGTGTTATTGCACAAAATAAAAGTTTATGCAAAGTTGATCGGGATCGGGCTGGTGTTTCTGGCGGTACTGATATTTATGGCCAGTAACCGGCAGGAGGTTACAGTCAGTTTTTTGGGATGGAAGATATGGAGTACGCAGTTATTTGCTTTTATTTTCACAATGGCCGGTATGGGTATTGTGGTTTTTCTGATCGGCCGACGGGTTCGTAAAGTAATCAGCCAGGTCAGGCAGTTGCGGCAGGAAGAAAAAAAGCGACAACAATTGATTGAAAAGACAAAAAAAGAAGTTGAGCGAAACGCAGGTTCTAGTTAATATCTGTTACGGAAAGCGGATTTTTTGAAAAATATGTTTTCACGCTCACCTTAAAGCAGCCAAAATACTGGATTCGCTAGCGAGGCTTTTCGCTTCGCTTCGTGTCCCGCTTTCGCGGGAATGATAGGTTTTTGTTTGTGCAACAGGAACTAGTTAAGGAGTTTTACCAATGCAGCGTATTAGAATGATAGTGGCGGCGGGATTAGTGGTTGGAATAGGTTTGGCAGGCGGTTGTCAGCCCTGGAAGCAGAAGTATCAGACGTGTAATGCAGATTTGGAGAATCTTAAGGGGCTATTTGACGGTGCTCAAGGATCGCTGGCCCAGTGTGAGGCCGAGAAATCGCAGTTAGAGATGGCCAATAAGCAATTGCAGGACGAAGGCAGGAAGAAGGGCGGCCTGGAAGAGATGGGCGGGAAGTACGACCCTGCCAGCGGTAAAATCACTGTTACATTGGCTAATGACGTATTGTTTGATTCGGGCAAGGTAACCCTGAAATCGACGTCCAAAACGCAATTAGGGCGCATCGCCTCGATTATCGAAGAGGAGCACGCCAATAAAGAGGTATTGGTAATAGGACATACCGATACGGACCCGATCAAGAAAAGTGGATGGAAAGACAATTGGCAGCTTTCCACCGAACGGGCCCTGGCGGTGACCCGCTATCTGATCGAGCAGGGCGTCTCTGCCAAACAGATAATAGCAGGCGGACGGGGAGAACATCACCCGGTCGGGTCTAGCAAGGCATCGAACCGCCGAGTGGAGGTTATTGTCTCTACGAGATAAATGAAGAAGGCACGAGGTGCAGAGTCAGAGAAATTTGAGTTCTGCCACTACGTTGAGTAAACATGCCCACGCAAGTGTGGGGCATGGCACCCGGCATGAGGCACGAGGTGGGAGGGCGCGTGGGTATGTGCGCACTGAATAAATGATTGGTATAGTTGATTATGGTATGGGGAATCTGCACAGTGTGCAGAAGGCGTTTAATAAGGTCGGGGCAACGGCCGAGATCGTAACGGACGGCTCGGCGGTGGCCCAGGCGGACAAGATTGTGTTGCCGGGGGTTGGAGCGTTTCACGATGCGATGGATACGCTGGGGGAAAAGGGGCTGATCGAACCGATTTTGCAAGCCATCGAAAGCGGCAAGTGGTTTTTGGGGATATGTCTGGGTTTGCAACTGCTGTTCGAGGTGAGCTATGAAGACGGTGAGTACCGGGGATTGGGGGTAATCGCCGGTAGCGTAAAGCGGTTTGACTTCAGCGGCCGAGCTGACAAGGCCCAACTGAAGATTCCCCATATAGGCTGGAATTCGCTGAAGGTGCACGGTGATGTGCCGTTGTATCGCGGTCTGGAAAAAGACGTGTACGTTTATTTTGTTCATTCCTATTACGTAGCGCCGACCGACAGATCGGTGATCGCTACTACCACTGATCACGGGGGTGAGTTCGTATCGAGTATCTGGCGGGACAACGTGTTCGCAACGCAGTTTCATCCGGAAAAGTCACAACGTGTGGGCCTGGCGATGCTGAGGAATTTCGCTGCGCTTTGATATGCCACCTTCTGGATATTGTTGCTGTGATAATCATAAAAGAAGTTATTTTATTGCCTGATCGTCAATTCGTAGTGCAGGGCATCTTTGGGGCTGGCGGCGGGGCTCTCGATGATGGCTTTGCCGTCAACGATTTTGTAAATGAATTCGTTACCTGAAAGTGGATCGAGCGGAACAGGGACTTTGGTTATCTCGCCCAGAGTTGCCGGCAGTTTGCCGTTGTGGTCAGCGGCATACATACGCACGGCTTCCACGCAGCGTAGGATGGCGATGTCACGATCCAACTGTACTTCCACATAGTATGCCTTACCCAAGGCGGGCAAGAGGTCCAAAAAATAATTGCGCATCATGTTTTCGCGCGTTTCAGATACGAGCTGGCTGAGGTGTTGTTCCGCTTTTTCAAGACCGTCACGGGCCTGCAGATAGGGGGCGCGGAACCACTTGAATATCTCATCTGCCATGTGATTGTATTGCTGCAATTGATAGATGAGAACGACCTGAATGACCGGCATGGCCTCCATCTCTTGTGGCGAATGTCCCTGGGCGATCAGTTGGCGTTTGGCCTGCGGGTAGAGTTTCATCATCGCGGCAACGACCATTTTCTCATCCAGATCATACGCTTTTGAGTTACCCTCTATTAGACCGACTATTTCATTCCACAAGGCTAACGCCTGCTGTTTCGTCAGTTTTGCGGTTTCGATATCGCGCAGTTGGGGGAATTGTATATAGAGCATCGACTTTTCCGTTTCCATGGAGTTGCGCATATCGATAAAGGGGCGTGGCAGGCTGGTCAAAGCCCAATAAAGGTTGGGAGCCTGGGGCGCCTGAACAAAATTTTCGATCTCCCTGATCAATAATCTGGTAATTCCTATGGCCACCAGGTTCTGTATCAATGCGGGGTTGTTTTCGCCGATGTGTCCGGCAAAAGCAAAGCCATTTCGCAACGTATTCAAAGCTTCGTCGTATTGTTCCTGAGCAATTTGCAGCCTAGCCTTTAGAGCGAGAGTTGTGCCGAGAGTTTTGAATTTGCTTAACGACGGCATCAATAGACTATATCCTTCGGTGCGTATGGGTAACTGCCAATCACAGTATTCGCGATATGCGGCCAGATTGAGTTGATACAGGGCTTGTCCAAAATTGCTTATGGCATCCAGGGCTTCCTTCTGCGGGAGCTTCTCTATAGGCATATCCAGCCAATCTCTCATTTTTTTGATAAGTTCCCCATGGTCGTTTGGTATTTCTGCAGCAGCCACGTGATACAGTAAAGCGGCGTTGCCGGGGGTTTGGTCGAGGAATTCGGGCAGGAGCTGATACTTCAGCGCCTCGGCCGGCTGGGGGGCCGGGGTGACGGTCATTTGTACCACTCGCGGCGTATCTTTATTTTCGGCCCAGGTAATCTCGGTCGCAGTTGTAAAAACAACTACGCAAACAATAAGAATAAGGAACATAACTTTACGTATCATGGTTTGTCTCCGTTGAGTAATAATCCTGTGGTTTTCTGTTAAACCAGACGAAATATACTGATTGATAACACGATTAAGATGACAGCATCATTTCCAGCAATTGCCGACGATTCATGGGCGGCTCGCTGGGGCCGGATGAGGAGTATGTCTCGGGCAGCTCATCCAGTCCGCCGATCAATACCCTGTTTCGCAATCTGACATAATTGCCGGGCATTGGGCTGCGGGTACGAGCAGGGCCGGTGGTCGCCTTGGTCATCGTCATCATATCGGACGGCGCGGCCTGTTGTTCATGTGTGACATATTGGACCCGTTCTATCGGCTGGACTGTCGGGCTGTGCAGCAATGAAACGGTCAGCAGCACCGCCAGCACGGCGGCGCCGCCCTGCCAGGTGCGATAATACCTGCGTCCGGATGCCCGTCCGGCGCGAAACATCAGCAGATCGCGATCAATTGAGGTCGCTACGGGACGTAAGCTCCCCAGGGCGATTTCCAGTTCACGCTGAGCCGGTGTTATGTTTTCTTCGTTTTGCATGACGATAACTCCATTTTGCTTTTGATCTGGGCCAGGGCCGTACGGTAATGGTCGTGTACGGTCGAAAGCGGCAGGTCAACAAGCCCGGCCATTTCCTTAAAGGTCATTTGACTCCATATTCTTAACATAACGATTTCCCGCTGTCGGGGCGGCAGCGATTCCAGGATAGTTTGAGCCATCTGAGCGTCGATCAGGTCGTCGGGATGAGGCTCGAACCAGTTTTGCTGCTGGGTTGCGATGCGCTGGTCATGTTTTTTTCGGCGTTTTTGGCGGCGCAGGTGGCTGATAGCCCCGTTGCGTACCGCACGGAACAGCCAAGCCCGAACGTCACGTATTTCAGTCCGTTGGCCCATCAGGCGGACAAACACCTCCTGCACCACGTCCTCAGCCAGGGCTGCATCGAGCCAATTTCGTCCGTAGAGGACTAATTGCGTCCCACAAGCCTGGTACCAAAAACTCAATTGTTCCGGGCTGATCGATCCCATAACATCCTTTTACATTACATATACAAGACGCTCACAAGCAGAACTTTTCCGAAAAATTATATATAATAATATTATACGCAAAATAGCTGCTTGACTTGGCAAAGAAAAGCTGATAGTTTTTACACAGGTGCATATATGATGGAATGTGTATAACGGCTGTTATCCAGGAGAGTTATGGCAGAATCGCAACCAGAACAACAAGACATCAAGCCGATTTATCTGGCAGGGATACTGGCCTGGCTGGTACCCGGAGCGGGTCATTGGTATTTGGGCGAGCATTTCCGCGGTGGGGTGATATGCGTGGCGATATGCGGTATCTTTCTGTTGGGCGTGACGCTGGGCGGAGTAGAGATAATCGATCCGCACAATATCGAAACCATCACCGCCAAGGCCTGGTTTTACGATCAACTGATATGCGGTGTGCCGTCTGTAATAGGGATGTTGGCACAGGATTCCGATGCCGCTATGGGTTTCGGTCGGGGCGTTGACCTTGGCCGGCTTTACGTGGGAGTGGCGGGGCTGCTGAACCTTCTGTGTATTATGGACGTTCTGATGCCGCGATTGAGCCGCCGGCCCACAAGACAAACTACAACAAGAAAGGCGTAAACAGCTTTGCTGCAATCATTTTTCATACTGGCACAATTGTTTCGTCAACCGATGAACATTTCCACAACAGCGACGTCGCTATTGTGGGTTCTGCCGATAGGTCTGGGTATCTCGTTGGTGTACAAGGCGACAAAACTCGAAGAGATCACCCCCAGACTATTCGTACGGGAAGTAGCGCTGCTGTTCGTAACCGGCCTTGGCATGTTGCTGGTTACCATAGTGGTCCTGTTGGGTATAGCGCATCTGGCCGGTCAGATATAACGAGTGTCAGCGCCACGGGCAGCGAAAAGAGGCTATGTTGGTTTCTTCTCGGCGAGTATATCGGCCAGGGTTAATTTGCCCAACGTGTTTTTTGTCTGGTCTTTTACCTGTGTGACGAGTTGGGTGATTTCTTTCTCGTAGGGACTCGGCGTTGAGGGGGCGCCGGCGGGCAGATCGAACTCCAGAATCTCAAGCAGCGGTATCTTGTCGGCCGGCCTGGCCAGGACGTACATATTGGCATTTTCGTTTTCCACGGGGCAGACTAATTGATTTTCAATGAGCCGATCCAATAATTTTTGTACCGATTCGTCCGGCAGATTAAGTTTTGCCGCAATATGCTCGAACCGCACCGCACCGGCCCCGGCCTGATATATCCTGGCAAGGGCAACTACAGCGGCTAGCATATCCACAGGTCGCAGACTGATCCGCCCGGCCAACTCCGCCGCCTGCATGTTCGAGAGATTCGCGGCGGTGTTAGAAAGCTCCGCTCCGAAAAGAAATATGGTCCATGAAAGATTCAGCCAAAACAAAAATATCGGCAGTAAACCCAACGTTCCATACAGGCTGACTTTTCCGATGACCATCTCACTTACGTAAAGGGAAAACCCGTATTTGGCCAACAGCCACAGCGGTACCGCTACCAATGCGCCGCCTACTGCCGAACGATAACTGACCTTGGTATTGGGCACCAGTTTATATAGGGCTGCCAGTAAGATAATACCCACCAGTGGCGGGCCAACCCATCCCAATAGCCAAAACAGACCCGAAAGAACAGATATGTCCGTAAACGATTCGGTCGCCTTGTCGCCTATGTAACCGGCCGCCACCATTACAATCGGAATCAGGGTCAATACCGACCAGTAGAGCATAACCCGTTTGCCCAAACCACGGCTCTGCCGGGCGCCGTAAATACGGTTCAGGGATCGCTCCATGGTAGTCAGCAGCGTCAGTGCCGTCCATATCAGCAGTACCATTCCAACCGGGCCGAGCCGCTGAAAGGTTAGTTTCTGTTCCACAGACTCGACCAGTTTTATGATCTCGTCGGCAACGCTGACCGGTTTTTGCCCGTCCTGGGCCTGGCTTGTTTGATCCGATTGAGACTCGTCGGCCTTACTGACAACAACCATATTCGCCACGCCTGCTTTTACGAGGCCCTCGCGCAGGAAATCCCTGCTGCCGGACGGACCGGCAACCAATTTCAGCACCAACAAGGCCAGCACAATCGCCGGAACCATCGCAAAAATCGTACGGAACGACAGGGCCGCACTCATCGCCATAGCGTTATTGACCCGCAGCCGGCGCATACAGAACCGCCACAACTGAATTTGAAACCTGGCAAACAACGCCCAGCGGCCCAGTTCCTGGCCGGGAGTGGTAAGCAGATTTTCGATACGTTTGCTTATGATTTCGGTAATCTTCATATTCGAAAGGATACCCTTGTTAACTCGCAGTTTTTTTACCCAATTTTCATCCAGCAGAGCTGGTTACACGAGAGCATTTTTTAGAGGCTTCCTACAATTGTCCGGTGGCTAATTTGACGATATCGTGATACGTAATGAACAAAACGAACCCAAGAATCAGAACCAGACCGGCGTAGCTGATTATCTCCTGCACCTTAATGGAAACAGGCGAACCTTTTATTTTTTCGACAATCAACAGTACGAAATGACCTCCATCCAGAATCGGCAGCGGCAGAAAGTTGAACACCGCGATACATATATTTATCATAGCCATAAAGTAAAAATAAAAGATATATGATTTTTGTTCGACGATGGTGTAACTCATTTTGAGAATGCCGACAGGTCCGCTGGCGCTCTTGGGCGAGACGGTACCTTTTACCATACCGCGCAGCATCAGATAGGTTTGAGCGGCGAAAACATAAGTTCGATCCAGTCCCATTCCGAGTGACTCGAACCAGTTTTCGCCTTTGAAGGTTTTTTTCATCGGCGTTAAAGGCAGGTCCAGCAAGTCTCCCAAGTCGGGCACATAAGCAAAACCGATCCAGTCTTCGTTGTCAGGAACAGTGGTTGACAACGTCTGCAGTGATTGATCTTCACCGCTGCGATAGGTGATTTCGACTTGCAGGCCCTTTTTCTGACCCAAAAGAGCGATCATATCCTGCCAGTTTTGAACGGGTTGATCCGCTATGGCGGTTACGGTTACGCCACGTGGAATGGGCATGAGTGGAATGTCCTTGTCGAACTCTTTACAGTCGGCCACAATGGGAGTATCGGTATCGCACCCGGCCATAAAACCAATAACGGGCGGAGGCTTTTCGCCAAAGATCGTCTGCCACCAGTTCAACTTTGGCTTTTTGGGCGTGACCTGCAATAGTTTTTCCACCCTTCGGTCGTTTTCCCCTCGTAAAACGAGGATATCGACCGACTGATCTTCATGGCTTTTGCAATATTCTTTAAACTCTTCTAAAGTGGGGTTACTGAGAGAACCAAACCTCAGGATAATGTCGCCATCCTTGATGTCAGCCTGCCTGGCGGGTGAATCTTCCGTTACCGTCGATACTTTCAGACGTGGAATCATGCCCAGAACCTGAGAGTTTCTTTCTTTGCCTCCGACCGCGGCCAGGAATATACCGATGTCTATATTATATGGCGTGGTGTTTCCCAATTGATCGGTGCGGTTGACGGTCAGGGTAATGGCTCCGGGATTCGACACCCCCACGGGCGGAAACATCTTTTCAGCAAGTTGGTCGTAGCGGGAAATTTCCAGGCCGTTGACGGCAACGATCTGATCGCCGGGTTCAAAACCAATTTTTCTCAACTCTTCCAGGGTATTCTTTTCGCTCAGATCGGCAATGGTCAGGGTGCTGGGTCGGCCTATACCAAAACCCTTTATTCCTAGACTTGGGTTCATTTTGGGTTCCATGGAGACGATTTCCTCGGACCCGTCGGTATTGCGGACCTTCAGAGCTACTTTTTCGCCGTCGTCGGTGAATACGCCGGCAACCATCAGCTCGAAGAAATCGACATTTTCCTTGCCGTCGATAGCGATTATTTCGTCGCCGCCCCTGAGTCCGGCCTGTGCGGCTGGTGACCCGTCAACTACGTCGCCCACAATAGCTGGAGGCAATTCTATGCCTTTACTAAAGACGATCATAAACACAATGGCCCCGCAGATAAGGTTCATGATCACCCCGGCAGCTATGACGATCATTCGCTTCCAAACCGCTTTGTTGCCGTAAGCCCGCGGGTCGTCGGAAGGTTTGTCGGCTCCTACGTCCTCCTGGCCGAGCATCTTTACAAAACCGCCCAGGGGAATGAGCCTTATTTGATATTCGGTTTCGCCGGCCTGGGCTTGGGCGTAAGGAATAATAAAGCCAAGAGGGCCTTTGTCTTCCTGGCCGTTCTGAGTGTTCTTGCCATGAATAAGCTCGGGCAAAACGCGGATCCGGAAGCCATGCCCAACTCTCTTAATGCCGATAACCACCGGGCCAAAACCAATGGCAAACGCCTCGACCATGATTCCAACCGCCTTGGCAGCGGTGAAATGGCCCAATTCGTGCACAAAAATAACAGCACTGAAACCTAAGATTACCATGAATATGTGCCAGAACCGCTGTGGATCCCTGGCAATAAAGATCGCCAGGGCCACCGCCAGGACCAGGAAGATTAATTGTGATTTTTTGGAATTATCAGCGTTCGATTCTGCTTTTTCCGGCATTTGTTGTTCCTTAATCTAAAACAGTAGTGAATTTTTCGCCGCCTTGAGGTAAACACACAAAGTTATTATCAGTTTTCTAATCTGTCCCTATTACGCCTGATAATTGCTTTTTGTTTTACCCGGCAGGGACCGATAATTGATGTTGTCGTCAGTTTTATGTATTTCTCGCACCTTGAAAGTTTTTGATACAGCGTTTTACCTCGTCGCAGGCCCACTGGTCGGCCTGCATGAGTTGGTGTAAGTCCGGGTTTTCAAGCTGGTTATGATTATTGAGACAGTGCTCGGCAAGTTCGGTAATCTGGGCGAAGCCGATCTCACCGGCCCGAAAGGCCTCGACCGCAGCTTCGTTGGCCCCGTTGAGCACAGCGCCGGCGGCACCGCCCTGCCGGGCGACTTCGAACCCAAGGCGGATCGCAGGAAACCGTTCCATATCCGGCGGTTCAAAGGTCAATTGTCCCAGTTCGCGGAGATTCAGCCGACGAGAAGGGCCGGGCGCCCGGTTTGGATAGGTCAGGGCATACTGGATCGGCAGTCGCATATCGGGACTGGACATCTGGGCGATCACCGAACCGTCGCAAAACTCTACCATGGAATGAATGACAGATTCGGGATGTATGAGCACTTCGATTTGATCAGGCGCCAGGTCAAAAAGCCACCGGGCTTCAATGATCTCCAATGCCTTATTCATCATGGTAGCTGAGTCGATTGTGATTTTAGGTCCCATATTCCAGGTGGGGTGATTCAGGGCGTCCGCCAGGGTGGCCTGGGCGATTTCCTCCGACGAAGCGGTGCGAAAAGGGCCGCCCGAACAGGTAATAATGACTTTTTTGACCTCAGTGCGGTTACCGGAGTGCATTGCCTGCAGGATGGCTGAGTGTTCGCTGTCGATTGGCAAAATGGTTGCGCCGCACCGCTGAGCCATGGGCATCACAAGAGAGCCCGCACAGACAAGCGATTCCTTGTTGGCGATGGCTACGGTTTTGCCGGCTTCGGTAGCGGCCAGCACAGCCGGTAGTCCCGCCGCACCAACCACAGCCACGATAACGACATCCAAAAGCGGATCGACCGCCAGATCAACAAGACCTTGTGGGCCGCTCAAAACCTCGGTATCGCTGTGTTTAAGGGCTTCTTTCAAATTGGTCAGGTGGGTCGGGTCGGTCAAAACGACCTTCCGCAGACTGTATTTGACCGCCTGGTCGGCCAAAACCTGCCAATTGCGGTGGGCGCCGGCCGAGATCAGTTCGTAATCGTCGCCAAGTGAATCGATTACCGAAAGACTGTTCAGACCGATGGAACCGGTCGAACCCAGAATTGTTATATGTTTTTTGTTAGTATCCACAACCTTGGTAGTTTATGATAGACCAGCTTGTGTTACAACGAAAAAACAGGCATCACCGGATACTGGATACCGTCAGTATTCTGGAGCCGACAGTTAATTTGGCCGACAGTAACTATATCATTGATATAGTGGAGGCGTTATTGTGGGATTTCAGGATCGTCCCTACTACCGAGAGCAACCATTAAACGGCCCCGGCGGCGGGCAACTGCGTTTTGGTCTGCCGCGTCTGACACCGATGGTTAAGTATCTGCTTATTGTCAATTGCGCTGTTTTCATATTGCAAGTGATAATACGAGGTCGGCTGGAATATTATTTTGCGGCTGCCGGTTTGCCGCCGGTAGTAGCACTGCAGTTTTGGCGGTTATTGACCTTTCAGTTCCTGCATTCCGTGGACGATCCGTTCCATATATTATTGAACATGGTCGGTCTTTACTTTCTTGGCCCGGTCCTGGAACGCAACTGGGGCTGGAAGAAATTCCTGTCTTTTTACCTGATATGCGGCGCCGTTGGAGGCGCCTTGTATGTTGTGGCCAGCAGACTACAGTGGATGGGCGAAGGATATTTGATAGGCGCATCGGGAGGCGTATTGGCCCTGCTGGTAGCCTGTGCGATTTTGTTTCCACAATTTCGGGTCATATTGTTAATATTCCCGGTACGGATCCGTACCGCGGCAGTGCTGCTGACGGTAGGTTACTTGTTGTTCGTATTGACAGGAGGTAGGAATGCCGGCGGCCATTTGTGCCATCTGGGCGGTATGGCAACGGGATTTGTCTGGGTGATGGCGCGGCCATATTTTGCCTTGCTGCAACAGAAACGTGGCAGATACGCGCAGCAGCACAACCGGGAACAGAATGAGAAGCTCAATTACGAGTTAGACCGCATCCTGGCCAAGGTACACGAACAGGGAATACAAAGCCTCACCCGCAGCGAAAAACGATTCCTGCAGAAAGCCACCCAGCAGCATAAACGTAAGTAAACTCATAACGATAACGATTGAGTTTTCGCTTACGCGGCTCTACGTGTCCCGTTTTCTTATGTACTTAAGGTTGCGAAATCGCTGGATTTATCGCGGGAGTGGTCGGCCGATCAAATAGTGACGCGGTTATTTGTCAGAAGTAGCAGGGGTGGTGTCGGAGGCTGGCAGTACAATGGTAAAAGTCGCCCCCTGGCCGGGCCTTCCAGAAGCACTGATAGTGCCGTTGTGCGAATTGATAATATCCTGACATATCGATAGGCCGAGTCCTGAACCGCGTTGATCCGGCCGTTTAGCGTCAGTTTTGGTGGAAAAGAACGGTTCGAATATCTTCCCGACAATATCCGGCTCAATACCGCAGCCGGTATCGCTCACTTTTATTTGTACAGTGCCATCGTTCAGCTTGCGAGCTTCTATAGTGAGCGTACCGCCGCAGGTCAGCATAGCTTGGCGGGCATTGATAATCAAGTTGAGCAATACCTGCTGTAATTGGCCAGGATCGCCGAAAACGGTCAGGTCATCGGGAATATCAACTTTGACGTTAATGTTATCCTTGCCAAGGTCGCGGCCCATACAATGGAAACATTCCTCGACCTGCCCCGCCAGCGGAACCATCTGATACTCTTGACGGTGACAGGTGGCCGCTCCGAGCATACTCTGGATAATCACAGCGGCACGGTTACCGTTTGTGATGGTTTTTTCCAGCGCCTTACGCACCAAATCAACATCATCCTGCTGTTTCAAAGCCAGTTCGGAATAATTGATAATGGACAAAAGAAGGTTGTTGAACTCGTGGGCGGCCAGGCAGGCCGTAGTACCGATCAGGGCCAACTTCTGAGTAACATGCAGTTGCTTTTTCAGATCGCTCAGACGCTGTTCGTTTTCTTTTAACTGCTGATGAATATTCTTACGGCGTTCAATCATACCAGATAAAATCAATCTTTCCGAAAACCCATGGCCCGCCGCCGGCAGCAATCTGGAATAATCCCTGGATTTACAGATGCATAGCTGTTAATATACACGTACCGGATAAAAATGCCGGGCAGCGAAAATTATATTCACATAAACTACAAGACGTTACGATTGGCCCTGCCATGTACAACAATACCCATTAGCTGTATCTACAATGCGGATTGAGCAAATGGTTTTGACAAACACAAAGCAGGATACCGCAAATGGATACTCCATTGGAACTATCGGGTCACCGTTGAGAAATACTTAAAACGATGGATACGCAGGCTCTTTTAGCAGAATTATTGGACCTGGCTGAACAACTCGATATCGAAGTGCGTCGCGCTTGGCTGGGCGGTGATGGTGGAGGATTGTGCCGACTGCGAGGTAAATGGGTGCTTTTTGTGGATGATGCAGCGTCTCTGACCGATCAGTTGGCCCAAACAGCTCATGTGTTGGCCGACCGGGAAGAGCTGGAAGAAAAATTTCTCTTGCCACAAATAAGACAAATACTTGAGCAGTATGGGTAGAGAGGATGAGTAGTGGGTCGAGCAGAAAGGTCGGCCCAAAACTGCGATGGACACCGTGAAGAAATGTTATTATAATCAGTTTTTTCCAGATTGGACGCCAGCGTCAAAAGGATTGTGAAACGTTGATTCTGATACCAAAGCAGCATTTTTACGCGTGAATATCGACTTTTGACGCCAACACCCCATTGAATGGAGTTTGATTTTTATGGCAGGATCGACAGACAAAACGAAACCCTCAGACGGTCACAGTGAAATACTGATTGCCGAGGACAATGTTCAAAACGCTGAGTTATTACAGGCTTATCTCGACGAGTTGGATGCCAACATTCGTGTTGCCGTTGATGGTGTGGACGCCATGGAAAAGGTTTCCGAAAAGATGCCCGATATCATACTGCTCGACATTATGATGCCGCGGATGAGCGGATTCGAGGTTTGCCGACGGATCAAAAGCGATCCAAGGACGAAAAATATCCTCATTGTCATAGTTACCGCCCTGAACGAGCTGGGCGATATCGAACGCGGTGTGGACTGCGGCGCGGACGACTTCCTCAGCAAGCCGGTCAATAAACTGGAGTTGCTCACCCGTGTTAAGAGTATGTTGCGGGTGAAAAATCTGCAAAGCGAACTGGAGCGAACCCTTTCATATCTGGCTGATATCGAAGGGACGGAACACGAGGACTAAACTTCGAAAGCTTAAGGGTCGAGAGTTGAGAGTTTACCGGGTTTATTTGGGGAACCAGATTTATGAAAAATAGTCTTACGTATAAGTATTTGCTGGTGATGTTATTTGTTTTGGGCGGCTGGGCCTCGGCTCAGGAAAAACCCCAGAAGCCGCAAACACAAACAAAAGCTGAAGTGCCCTGGACCGCCAGATCGTTTCGCCTGGTCGATCGTCCGGACGAAATTGTGGAGGTCCTGCCCAATGGCATGGTCGCTATAGTCAAAGAAAACCACACTACCCCGGTCGCCGCGGTCCGTTTTTATGTTAAGGCCGGCAGTATATACGAGCAGGACTATCTCGGCGCTGGCTTGAGCCACATTTTTGAGCATCTGCTGGTCAGAGGCGCGACCGAAACCCGTAGCGAAGAAGAATCAATCAAGATACTCCAGCAGATCGGAGCGGACTGGAACGCCTATACTTCCAAGGACCAGACCTGCTATCATCTTACCGTTCCGGCTCAGCATGTCGGCAAGGCTTTGAATCTGTTGGCCGACTGGGTCACCCGGCCGACCTTTCCCGCCGATGCCTTCGATCGCGAATGGGGAGTTGTCCAGCGAGAGCAGGAAATGGGAGCCGACAATCCAGATTGGCAGTTATATTATCTATTCGACGAACTCCGCTACAAGGTGCATCCCGGACGCTATCCGGTGATTGGTTATCAATCGGTTCTTCAGCAGGTCACCCGTCAGGAGATTCTTGATTATTATCGGCGTATGTACGTGCCTGACAATTCGATCATCGCGGTGGGCGGCGACATCAACGCCGTGGAGATGCTCGATGTGATCAAAAAGGAGTTTGCCGATTTCACCCGCCGAGCCAAAACTAATATCGTTTTGCCGGACGAACCGGAAATAACCGCTCCGCGTGAAATGGTCAAGGTCTTACCCTCCATGCAGGGCCCGGCCAAGATGATGATCGGGTTTCCTTCCATCAAATTGCAGCACGGCGATCTTTATGCGCTTGACGTCTTGGCCGCTATTATGGGTTCGGGTGAAAGCAGCCGTTTTTATCGTTCGTTACGGGAAGATCAGCAATTGGTCTTTTCTGTTTACGCGTACAATAACACGCCTCATTGGGCGTGTGGCACGTTTACTATTGTTTGTGAGTTGGCGCCGGAAAAAATAACTGAAACACGCAACGCAGTCTGGTGTGAGATAGAACGGATCAGGGAACAACCCGTCAGCCCCGAGGAACTGGCTCGTGCCAAGCGACGGTTACAGGTAAGCCATATTCGTTCCAATCAAACAGCCAGCCAGCAGATCAGCACCATGGCAGAGGACTATCTGTCTGCCGGTGAGACGCATTTTTCGGATCATTACGTCGAAAACATCCAGCACGTAACCGCCGAGCAGGTCCGCAGCATGGCCCAAAAGTACCTGCAGGCCGAAAAGCAGTTAACCTTGACTCTGACCGGTCAGCCGTTAGCTCAGACCACTGAGACCAAGGCCGACGTGCCGGCGGAATCAGCCGTCAAGAAAATTGTGCTTGATAACGGCTTGCGGGTCCTGCTCAAGCGTAACGGAGCTGTGCCGCTGGTCAATATCCAGCTTTATGTTTTAGGCGGACTGCTCGACGAAACAGATCAGGACAACGGACTGACTAATCTGATGACCCAGCTTTCCGTCAAAGGAACTACCAACTATACTGCCGAACAGATCATCGATTATTTCGACAGTATCGGCGGCACGATCGAGACCGCTGCAGGCGACAATACATATTTTTACACCGCCGAGGTAATGGGCGGGGATTTGGCCAAGGCCTTTGAAATCTTCAGTGAGATCGTTCTTGAGCCGACTTTTCCCGAGGACGAGCTTGCCAAACTCAAACAGCAGATTCTCGTCACCATACCACAAATTGAGAATTACTGGTCGAGTCTGGGTAATCGCTTCTTCCGCTCGAAGTTTTTTCTCGACAATCCTTACCGCCGTATCAGTTTGGGCACAACCCCATCCGTGACGGCCATAACGTGCCCACAGTTGCACAGTTTTCATAAGGACCATACCGTCGCGTCGCGAGCAGTTCTCACGGTTTTCGGGGACATCGACTTGGCGGTTGTCGAAAACATGGTACGCCAACGTTTCTCAACCCTGCCCAAAGGCGAACCTTTCGATCCAGGTAAGTTCAAGCCGGAACCGGCGGTCGAAGGAGACAGACAATTCGTCGAAGCAACCACCATGAACGGCGCTATGGTTTACGTAGGTTTTCCCGGAATGAAGCTCACTGATATTCAGGATCGTTATCCGATGGAGGTTCTTACCGAAATTATCGGCAGTACCAGCAGCTCCGATTGGCTTTTTGGTAAGCTGCGGGGCGCCCAACTGGTTTACTACGCTCGTGGTTTCAGTTTTGCCGGACTACTGCCGGGCTATATTGCCGCCAACGCTCAGTGCGAAGCCGAAAAGGTCCCACAGGTCATCCAGGTCATCAGGGAACTATTGGCCAAGGCCGCCAAAGGGCAGTTTACCGAGGAGGAACTCGCTCGCGCCAAAAGCAGTTGCATCAATGCCGAAACATTGAGCAGACAAACCAATGCCGCCGCGGCTATGACCGCGGCTTTGGACGAGCTATACGGTTTTGGTTACGACTGGTCCAAGGGACATGCCGACCGCATCTTAGCGGTCACCCTGGCTGATCTCCAGAGTATCGCACGGAAATATCTGTCCGTTCCTGCGACCATAACTGTCAATACGTCCAAACCGGAAATCCTGAACAAAGACAAAAAACCGGCAGAAACCAAAACGCCAAACAAAAACAATGGAAACTGATGAAAGAAGCCTCTGAAAATTCATTTTTAGAGGTTCCCTGAAGTCAGTATGTGCCCATTCAAGGGAGTTTCTATGGCCCCGTGCATTGGCGTGAGCATGAATTATAATCTTACCGATGGAGGGCCTGAACAGGCCTATCTTAACGGCGAATACCTCGACTTTTTGCTGGATTCCGGCGCTTTGCCGTTTCCGATCGCTCCAGCCAAAAACCCCGACCAACTTGACGCGGCGCTCGATCATCTCGACGGCATATTATTTACCGGAGGTCTGGACCTCGACCCGTCTTTATGGCAGGAGAAGCCGCACCCAAAAACCAAACTACTCCACGCCCGCAGACAACAATTTGAGTTTACGTTGTACGAAGCGGTTCAAAAACGGCGTCTGCCAGTAATGGGAATATGCCTTGGCATACAGATGATAAACGTTGCTCACGGCGGCAGCTTATACCAACATGTTAGCGAGTTCCCGGGAAAGATCGATCACGGCCAGGAGGGTCGATCCACCGAGCATAAGGTTACCCTTGACCGAGGCAGCCGACTTTTTTCCTTGATGAAAACCGACAATCTCACCGTTGCGAGTTGTCATCATCAGGGCATCAATCGCCTGGGTGATGGTTTGCTGGCCGCGGCTGTTGCCGATGACGGCGTGGTCGAGGCTGTTGAGCGGGTGGAATATCCTTTCCTTATGGCGGTTCAATGGCACCCTGAACGATATCCGGATAGTCCCATCAGCCGCACCATTCTGGAAGAATTCCTCTCGGCCGCAAAGTCATTCAGAACCAAGGTTCTGCAAAATTGAGGTTACATCGCTTTTCTGGGCATGTATTTTTTGATGAAGTTGATAAGTGATTGCGGCAGAACCGATTTGATTCGCTGACGCATCCGATAGGAACGATCGAACTCACTCAGCAGCAGTTCTCTTCTTCGTACAACTTCGTCGGCATCGAAGTCCTCTGTTTCGATTTTCGGCTTGAGGACCGTGAGAAACCTGTTGTCCCGGCTGTTGTCGAGATAACCTTTTTCGCGACACATCCGATACAGCTTTGTGCCTGGATAAGGCTGCGGATAGAAAAAGTGCAGCGTACCTGCTCCCCAGTCCGCAAGTTTTCGATAATATTTATGCGCGTTTTCAAACCTTTCCATCGTTTCGCCCGGATAGCCCACCATAATAAAAACTTCCGTTTGCAGACCTGTTTCAATAGCGTTTAACATGGCGGATTCGAATTTCTCGATGTCCATTTTTTTACCCATAGCATCGCGAACATATTCATCGCCGTGTTCGAGAGCAAAGGTCACACGGACACAACCGCTTTTTTTCATCAACTCGAGCATTTTGCGGTCAACCGTCTCGACTCTTATCCCATTTGGCGTACCCCATGTAAGCTTCACATTCGATCTGCTCTGTAACTGACAGAGTCCCTCGAAAATCTCCATCGCGCGATCATATTTGAGAGTAAGATTATCGTCCTCGAACTCGAATTGGCGAACGCCGTATTTTTCCGCCAATTCAGCCACTTCAGCAAGGACGTTTTGTGCGGACCTTTTTCTCCAATTGTATCCATACATCGGGTGAATGGAGCAGAACTCGCAATCCCACGGACACCCACGGCTGGTAAGGATACTTGCCGATGGCTTATGACTCACGCCACGGGCAGACAGCTTAATATATAAATCCATCGGCAGAAGATCGCGTGCCGGAAATGGAATCTCATCCAGCTCGGCAATTTGCTCAGCCATTTCCCCATCAGTGAGCACCGTCCTTTCCCGGCTGAGCAGCCCGGGTATATTTCCAGGATCGATGCCATCAGCCAGAGAAAGCAGCGATTTTTCACCTTCGCCAATCAGCCAATAATCTGCTGATGATTTCGGGAATTCCCCAGGGCATGTTGAAGGATGAACACCACCGAGAATAATCGGAATCTCGGGATAAGCCGATTTGACGGCCCGGCACAAACATTCCACAACACCAGCTAAATGAGAAAACGGTACTGTAATACCTATCAGATCGGTTTGGTTGCCGACCGCATCGACAATCTGCCGATCGGTCAACCCGACCCTCAGACAACCGTTGGGCATGGAACGCCTTTGCCCAAATCCCATCGCCAGGGCATCTATAATCTGAACATCATGGCTGCCATTATTGCGAAGATAACCACCAAGATAGCCCAATCCCAGATTATGCGACAGGACAACATCTCCAGAACTGCCAAACAACCACGCGGGATTTATCAAACATATTTTCACTTAACAACTCCAGTGAACTTATCCTGGCCTCACCCATAAGGCACTCGACAGACACGAATCTACATTAGGCGATCCCCTTGTCAACACCTTTCTATTTGTGTGATTTTCACTTCTGTCTTAATTGTTATAAAAGATGTAATTACAATGAGCCGCCCAACGACAAAGGCCGAACAAAATCGGGATCAATTACTCCTTTATTGACAAGTACTTACAAGCCAAAGCCCCCTCAGGCTGCAAGAAAACTCTTGCAATTCGACCGCTAATCCACTATAATAAGATCGGCTGTGCGGTTGTGCAGTCTTTTTGTGAGGAGAGTTGTGGACCAGGCATGAGGTGGACCTTTGCGTAAGTATAATTCTTTACTTAGCAGGTGGTTCCAGATTATGTCGGTTCAGGGATAGAAGGATGTATCCAGGGGGCCAGCCAGACCGAATGTATATCCATACTGAGTAAAAGTGCCGGATAGTAAAAATTGTGTTCGCGTAAATCACAAGATTTTACGATAGGCCCTGCCATGTACAACAGTACCCATTGGATATATTATTACGTTTTTGTAGTCTGTTTTGCCACACTTTAGGAGTAAGAGATGAAGCGATTACGAAGAAAACTGAAAAAATCGACTCATTCAAACAGAACCAGACAACCACTCCACCAATATCCATCGCTTACGCTCGAATCATTGGAAGTGAGGGTGCTGTTATCGAACCTCACAGATTACCTGCGCATCACCGAGATCAATTACCATCCGGATGACCCGACACAGGATGAGTTGGCTATTAATCCCACATTCACCAACAACGACTTCGAATACATCGAACTGCAGAACATAAGCGCCACCGAAACCCTGAACCTGCGATATGTCGAGTTTACACGGGGCATCGATTATACCTTTACTGATTCCTATATGCTTGATCCGGGTGATTATGTAGTGGTCGTGCGAAACCGGGCCGCGTTTGACGCCCGATACGATACTACAAATATCAACATTGCCCCGGGCGCCTTCATCGACAGTGGACTCAAAGACGAGGGCGAGTTGATCAGGTTAAAGACCAAGTCAGGGGCCTCAGGCGAGGATATTCTGGAATTTGTTTATAACGGTGAGTATTTCAACGATCTTAATGATGATCGCGTTAAGGACAATAACGAACCGTACCTGTTATTTGATGATATAAACGATAACGGCAGTCAGGATACGGGAGAGCCGGATTTATGGGAGGACGAAAACAACAACGGCGTCTATAATCTCGGCGAGGAACTATTTGAGAACTGGTATCCGGTGACCAACGGGAAAGGGTTTTCTCTGACCATTGTCGATCCGTATAACTGGGATGTAGCTTCCTGGGACACAAGAAGCTCATGGCGACCCAGCAGCGAACGCGACGGCACACCGGGCAGGGAAGATATTTATGAAAGAGAAATAGTGATTAGCGAGGTGCTCGCCCATTCGGATGACCCAGGCGGAGACTGGATAGAACTCAATAACGTCTCCGACCATACCGTTGATATCGGCGGCTGGTTTCTGAGTGAAGACGGTGATAGTTTAAAAAAATACCAGATTGGCCTGCAGGCCGATAACTCGGTAATTCCTGTACTCGTTGAACCCAACAGCTACATTGTGTTCTATGATAGTACCAATTTTGGCGATACATCGACAGATCCGGGCGTAAAAAATCCTTTTGGTTTAAGCGAGAACGGCGAGGATGTCTTCCTCTCCTCGGCCCAATATGATCCCGATCTGAACGAATGGGTCTTGGACGGCTTCTTCGAGGAAAAGGACTTTGGCGCCTCGCAAGTGAATGTCGCCCTCGGACGATATGAAAAAAGCTACGATACGTTCAATTTCGTCGCTATGAGCTCGAACACGCCCGGTGCTGAAAACGCTTATCCAAAAGTCGGACCCATCGTCATCAACGAGATTATGTACAATCCCGGCGATTTGCTCAATGATACTGACGAGATATATGAATATCTCGAACTCTTTAACATCTCCGATCAGCCGGTAACCTTCCTCGATGAAATTACAGGTCAGCCCTGGAAGTTCGTCGGCGGCTTAGATTATACCTTCCCGACCGATACGCCAATAACTCTACAGCCCGGTGAATTTCTCTATATAGTAAAAAGTGAAGCCGGTTTTAATTCCCTATACAACGTCCCTCAGGGTACGCAGATAATCCAATGGGGACCAAATCACTTGACAAGCAGCAGCTTGAAAAACAGCGGCGAACGGATCGAGCTTGCCATACCAGGCGATATCATGGTAGATTGTGCTGACGATAATTATGACGTTTATTATTACATCCGGACCGACAGGGTCAATTACAGCGATGGGTCGCATCCTGTGGGTGACGATCTTTGGCCTACCCAACCGGACGGACCTGTTGTGTTGGCAAGCTCTGCGCTTATTCGAAATTTCGCATTCAATTACGGAAACGACGTAGCCAACTGGAAGGCAGGCAATCCTCTCAATTCACCGCCGCGAATTGTTTCACTGCAGGCCCAGCCAGGTTCGATAATTCGAGGTAATCAACTGACCTTGACCGCCGCCAACGTTAGTGACTTTGACGGGTCGGTCAATAAGGTGATCTTCTTTCACGACACCAACGGAAACGGTATCTGGGACAAACCGGATGCTTCCTTATTCGAGGACAATAATCCAGCCGCCGGCTGGCAGGCGAACGTCTCAACCAGCCAACTCCCCATCGGCACAAACTGGTTCTTTGCCGTCGGATGCGACAATAACGGAAAATGGAGCAACTGGGCTTCTGTCACCACTACAGTGAACAACAACCCGCCAACCGTAGGTACGCTTAACGATAGTCCCGACCCAGTAAAATATGGCGATAACCTTACGCTTTCCATAACGGCCGATGACAGCGACGGAAATATAACCAAAGTGCAATTTTACCGCGACGCAAACGGCAACGGCAGCCTGGATATACTAACCGATAGCTTATTGAAAGTTGACACCGACTCCTCCGACGGCTGGAACTGGACAGGTTCGACAAACACCTTCACGATCGGAACGAATACTTATTTTGCGCGAGCGCAGGATAACAACAACGCATGGAGCAACACCGCAACAACAACCGGCACGGTCGGTGAACCGCCCAACTACCTTCCAACGATCACCTCGCTTACCGACAGTCCCGACCCGATAGCTCAGGGCGATAATTTGACACTGACGGCAAACGGCGTAAGTGATGGTGATGGGTCAGTTGTCATGGTAGAATTCTACCGCGATAGCAACGGTAATGGTTCATGGGACGCATCCGATACGACCTTGGGCGCCGACTCCATCGCCTCCGACGGCTGGAACTGGACAGGTTCGACAAGTAGCTTCACGGCTGGAACGAATACTTATTTTGCACGAGCGCAGGATAACGACAACGCATGGGGCGGCACCGTAACAACAACCGGCACGGTCAACCAGCCTCCGACAATCGCCTCATTTACCGACAGTCCCGACCCGATAGCTCAGGGCGATAATCTGACACTGACGGCAAGTGGCGTAAATGATGGTGGCGGGTCAGTTGTCATGGTAAGATTCTACCGCGACAGCAACGGCAACCATTATTGGGACGCCTCCGATACGATCCTGGGAGCCGACTCCATCGCCACCGACGGCTGGACGGTAACCATCTCGACCAGTGGTTTTCCGACAGGCGTTATCACTTACTTCGCCAGGGCTCTGGACAACGAAGGAGCATGGAGCAACACCGCGACAACAACCGGCACGGTTAATATCCCGCCGACAATCGACTCACTTACGGCTGATCCCAACCCGGTAATCCAGGGCGACGACCTGACCCTGACAGCCGACGGCGTATATGGCGCCGGTGGTCCGATTAGCCAGGTTGTATTTTACCGCGACAGCAACGACAATGGTTCATGGGACGCCTCCGATACGACCCTGGGCGCCGACTACAGCGGTAGCGGCGGCTGGACGGTGACCATTCCGATTGATAATAATTTCCCGCCAGGCGCCTATGTTTATTTTGCCAGGGCCAGGGATGACAATGGAACATGGAGCAACACTGTAACGACAACCGGCGCGGTTGAATTACCCAATATCCCACCAACGATGGACTTGCTTACTATCGACCCCGACCCCATAGTACGTGGCGATGACCTGACACTGATAGCCGGCGGCGTAAGTGACACCGATGGCTCGATCAGCCAGGTTGTGTTTTACCGCGACAGCAACGGCAACGGTTTATGGGACGCCTCCGATACGACACTGGGCGCCGACTACAGCGCCAGTGGCGGCTGGACGGTGACCATCTCGACCAGTGATTTACCCGTAGGCGATAATATCTACTTCGCACGCGCGCGGGACGATGGTGGGGCATTCAGTGAGACAGTAAGCGCGACCGGACGGGTAGTCATGCTGCCAACGATCGATTCGATCACTGTTGATCCCGATCTGCTAACGCTGGGCGAAGACCTGACCCTGACCGCCATTAATGTCACCGACAGCGACGGTACCGTCGAGAAGGTGGAATTTTATCGTCGAACTGCGTATGCCGACGTGCTGCTGGGAACTGACATTGACGGGGCGGATGGCTGGTCGTGGAGCGGTTCCACCAGCGGTTTCGCGGCAGGCGATAATGTTTACCTTGCCCGCGCTCAGGATAACGATCAGCTCTGGAGCAATTCCGTCAGCGCTACCGGCATAGCACAAACATTCCCCGTACCAGCCGGCCAGGCCGACAGCAAAACCGTCAAATATACCGATGCTGACGGCTCTATAGTCACTGTCAAGATAAGCAATGGAACAGCTATTTTACATTTCGAAGGTAAATCCCTGACTACCTCCGTCAAGGGATCCACCACTACAGTTATAGGTGAAACTGACTCGGCTCTCGGCAGAGCCAATCTGGCGAAAATTGCACTACAGGATGATACTACCGACAAGACCAGCATATCATTCAGCGTCAAACAGGGAGACGGCGACACCCAGACTACCTTGGGCGGACTTACCGGCGGTACGTTAGGCAAGCTTACCGGAAAACAACTCGACCTGGCCGGTGATATCGTTCTGACCGGCAGTCTCAGTTCTTTGACCATAGATGATATCTTTGAGAATGCAAGCATAACCACCGATGTGGCGGCGACAAAAGGCATCAAGATCAAAGTCGATAATATTGACAAGGGCGTCGTTTTTGATTTGGCCGGCACAGTCAGTAGTTTCCAGGCCACAGAATTCAGCGGTGGTTCGCTCATCGGCGACAATATCGGAACAGTAACGATAAAGCCAGGCAATCTTGACGCTGACGTCACTGCCGGAGCCCAACAAGGGAGCATCGCGAGCATTGCCGTCAACGGGCATATTACCGGCAACATCATGGCCAACGGCACCATCAAGAAGGTCGTTACCAAGTTAGGCGATTTCACCGGCGCAGCGCGGGCCGGTATCGATATAGGTACTTTTCAGGCGTTCAATTTTCTTGACGGCGCAATTCTCAGCGCCGGCAATAACATCGGTAAAGTCTATGCCAAAGGCGACATAATCGATACTTGTATCCTGGCAGGCTACGATATTGGTAAAGATTGTCAACCTGGTACCGAAGACGAGGGTGAAGGTCTGAACCCATACGCGGCGACTATAGGTTCAGTGCAAGTCGGTCGTAATCGATATTTTGACGGCAGTTATGCCCTGGCCGGTGTAAAACCATATAAAGATGACCTTTCAAAGATATTGGCGCCAAGCGGTGAGTCTCAGGTATTGTCTTCCTCGGGCGGTATTATAAAAAAGGCCACCCTTGGACAGGTCTATATTGGTAATGAAAATGTAGGAATTTATGGTCTGTTCGCTGCATCTGAGATTGGTAAGGTCAACTTTACTGAGGTGGGTAGCCTTGGATTTCCTGATTTCCAAATCAGACCTCCATGGCTATGATACTCATACCAACCAGTAACGCTGTAACTGCTTGATATACATAATGTTACGTCGCGCAGACCCGCCATCCCGACCGAAATCACCCCCTTCAAAACGGTTATTTACAATTTTCTTGATCGCGGTTGGATATTATCTTTATTTCCCGTCGGGAAAGTATATAATTGGTAAATTCTGGAAAAAAACATGCGAAAAACTGTCCCGGAAGAGAATAACATGAAAAGACTATCGATAATCACCCTATTGGCCGCAATATCGCTGGCAGCCATATCTCCGATGGTTTGGGCTGTTAAAACAGTTTACCTCGAACACAATACCGAAGAAATGTTCAAAAAAGGAGAACCGAACCAGGTAATAATCAGCAGCAGGGGAGAAATATCCCTGGCACGTCAGAGTCGCCAACTGCTCGGCGATCAGGACGAACTGTGGGTAGTTAATGCGATGGTCAAAGCCGAAGACGACAGCTTATATGTAGCTACCAGCGGTAAGGGTTATATCTATCGTCTGAAACCACCCCGGCACGAACCCGAGATCATCTACGGCAACGGTGAAGATGATCAGGAACACGTCTTCAGCCTGGCCCTCGATCGGGAAGGACGGTTATTGGCCGGGACCGGCGGGCAGGCGGGACTGCTGTTGAGGTTTGACAAAGAAGATCGGGTAAAAACGTTATTCCAGGACAGTGATGAAACAATCAAGTACATCTGGAGTATCGTTGTGGGACCGGCCGGACGAATATACCTTGGTACCGGCCCGACCGGAAAAGTGCTCACGCTGGATGCCGACGGAGGCAATATGGAGGTGCTTTATCAGGCCAAAGAGAAAAACATCCTGGCCGAGGCAAGAGATGCCGACGGGATAATTTACGCCGGGGGTGATGAGAACGGACTGGTGTACCGAATCGATCCGGGCACCAAAAAAGCTACTATCGCTTACGATACCGGACACAGCGAAATCAGCGGACTGGTTTTCGATGAAGAAGGTAACCTGTACGTTGCCACCGCCGACCCCAGCACCGCCCGACCGGGCGCAAAACTGATACTTTCCGACGGCGATACCAGCCGGGCGGAAACGGATCAGGACAAGGAAGACGAAGACGCCGATGATAACCAGGAACCGCAAGACTCCGACGAAGACAGCAAAGCCTCCGGTGACTCAGCGATCAAACTGATACCGGCAGCCACCGCGAAAACCGATAAGGACTCAACGGGTGGCCCGGATTTCATTTCACAGGTGACAAACCTGGCGCCGGCCGAAGCTAACAATGTTTACAAGATCGCCCGGGACGGATATGTGACCACGCTGTTTCATGAAAAAGTGATCATCCTTGCGATGGCTTATATCGGGAACGGACAATTGCTGTTGGGGACAGGAAACGAAGGAAAGCTGATCATGCTGGATGTCGATACCCAGGAAGCGGCGGTATTGCACACATTCAAACCGTCGGCGCAGGTTTCGGCGTTATGCTTGTGCGAAGACGGCGGAATTTATGCCGGCGGCGCCAATCCCGGCGCGGTAATCGTCATCGATCCGGATTATTCCCGTCAAGGCATATATTTCTCGGAAATGATCGACGCCAAACAAATAAGCCATTGGGGCAAACTGCAAATCGAAGCTGATATCCCGCAGGCGGCAACGCTGCAGGTCGCCACACGCAGTGGAAACACCAGCGACCCGGAAAAAGGCGGATGGCAACAATGGTCTTCCCCGACCGACGCAGCCGAAACAATAGCGATATCATCGCCTCCGGGACGATTCCTGCAATATCGCCTGGACTTCGCCAGCAGTGACGGACGAAGCTCACCTGTGGTCAAGGCGGTCGAACTGGCACACATGATACCTAACTTGCCGCCCCAGGTGAAAAAAGTCACAGCCCAACGGACCGACTCGGACAAACCAGACAACGAACAAATCGACCCTTCGAAAAACATAATGATTAAATGGGAAACCGAAGAGCCAAATAGTGACAAGCTGATCTACGAGCTTTTCGTCCGCCAGGTAGATCGTAAACAGTGGATCCGGATCGCCAAAGAACTGGAAAAACAACAATTCAAATGGAACACCCTGACCGTCAGCGACGGTCGTTACGAAATCAAAGTAACCGCCTCGGACAAACCCGACAATCCCGCTGGCCAAGAGCTGGCCGCCAGCCGTATCAGTTCCGTAGTGGTGGTCGATAATACCCCGCCGCAGATCAGCCGGATGAGCTATGATTTGGACGGGAACACCTTACGCTTCCACGCACAAATAGAAGATGACGCCAGCGTGATTGGCGCAGTTGGCTATGTACTCGACAGCGGCGAAAACTGGCAGATGGCTTTGCCCAACGACGGTATCTTCGACAGCCGACAGGAACAGGTGGAATTCGAGCAGGAAATAAACGAACCCGGCGAACATCTGCTGGCAGTACGCTTTGAAGACGACCTGGGCAACCGAACCTATCGCAGCTTAACTTTTGTAGTGCCTGACAAGGAGAAATAAATGGAAAACCATCGCATCAGCAAAATCAAACGCATCCGCAAAAGTGGGTTCAGAGCACGGATGCGAACCGCCGGCGGACGCAAAGTTATAAATCGGCAACGCCGCCATGGTCGCAGCATCAACATCGTATAACAGACTACACTCGTAGCGATTGAGTTTTTATAGGTTCCTCATAAGAATCTGTACAGAACACGAGGCTAAGAACTGCTGTATCC
>CAZICK010000044.1:0-31018 GCA_964537505.1 uncultured Pirellulales bacterium | reverse complement strand
GTTCGGTTCGCCGGATCGTGCTGCATCTGGCTGGCGGCTATCCATACAAAGAGCTAGGAGGAGCGCAGCGACGCGGCAATCTCCCTCTGTCATTGCAAAACCGGCTGCCTCCCACCACGCTTGCGTGGGCATGTTTATTCCAACGTAGCTCCAGAAGTACCCAGAGCCTCCTGATATCGCTTTGCACAGGGTTATAAAACAGGTTTGAAATCAACATTTACGATCAGTGCCGTATTCTGTCGTATTACAGTCTCATCAAAACGAATGACAAGACTGCTGCCGTTCATATCGCTTGTATTTTTCAACAACTGTCCGCAAAGCGAAAGTTCTACTCTCGCCACACTTCTATCCTCAAGAACTGTTATCGCCAATGTGTTCAGATGCAATTCGCCCCAATGCACTGTAATCTTATTAACTTGTTTGTCGGCGGTTCTTTCCTGATACAGGCTGCCCCAGCCCTGGGCGCCCGTGAAGGCGGCTTTGAAATTCTCCGGGCTTAGGCGAGGTGCAAATCCGATATGCCCCTTAGGTCCGTGGTATTCGTAGCCGCACACAGATTGATAAACACCATAACTGGCCATAGCCCGTGAGTAGTGATCCGAACATTCGATCTCGTTATAAGGATTGCGCAAGGATGCGTTGTATCGATCGTGGATGGCCCGCGTGATCGCCAGGCCGTGCTCGAGCAGGTCGGGGTTGTCGTGCCCCTCCCAAACCATGTGCGCCGCCGCCTGGTACTCGAAGCCGCTCATGCACTCGTTGAAATAGCCGTACTGCCAGTGCTTGCTCAGGGCCGGGTCCTTGCCGCCACGCGGCCAACTACACATGATCAGGCCGGCATCGCCCGCCTTGGCGTACCAGCGGCCCTGGGTGAACTTCTCGCGGAACGGGCCGACGTCCGGCACAAAGTTGTACTTCCACAGCGCCCGCAGCGAGCTGAGCTGCTTGTCGCGGTCGAACAGACGGCCCAAGCCCAACCAGTGCGCCCAGGTCTGGCCAAAAATCTGATCAATGTAGCAGCCGTTGCCTACGCCGATGGCGTCTGCATGTTTCGCATCGTCAATCTGAATGAAATACTCCCCGTTATAAGTTTCGAGAATATTCCTGGCACCCTTTTCCGCGATGGCTTTGCACTGCTCAGCAAACGTCTGGTCACCTACTTCACTGGCCATCTGCTGACCGGCTCGCAGCGCCGCCAGATAGAGCGAACTGACGAAACTGATCTTGCCGTACCAAGCCGCGTCCAGCGTGTTCGGTTGTGCGCCCTCGAAAATCCCGTCGGCATTGCCATCCCGGGCGACCATAAACTTGATCGCTTTTTCCACGCGCGGCCAGAGCCGCCGCAGGAAGGCATCGTCTGCGGACATCTGGTGATCACGGTAAACGCCGAGTATTCGGCCGCAGTGCCCGTCATCCGCGTAGTCGTGCGACACGTCCAGGGTGGCGCGCATGCCGATGCCGCCGTCCGCGTGCTGACCGAATCCGAAGTCCACGCGTTCTCGCTCGATGCGCTCAAGTTCGGGAAACAGTCGCCCTGGTGCCTGGGCATAGTGCCAAACGTGTGTGCATGTGCCGGGGCAGCAACCGACGCCTTCCCATGCCCAGAAGCGGCCGTCTTTGAAACGATAGCAGGTGGTGGTCGCCAGGGTCGAAGTATTAGCCATTGTCCGGTCAAGCAACCAGTAGGGAAGGGTCGAGTCATACCAGGTTTCAACCCACCTCCGTGTCTGCCCGGTCAGGCGAGCGAAGTGCTCAGCAAGATATTGAGCCACTTCATAAGCCGAACCGAATCGTGAAGCATAGTGATGACCTACCAGGGGTCCGTGCTGCGATGTCCAAGGCTGATCACTACAGCCGCAACTGTAGAAATTAGGAAAATACCAGGTGATTATAAAGTCCACGGTTGTCGAGGCGCCCGGCTGGAGTGAAACCTTGCGACCGATCTGACCAACTAAAGATTCACCAAGCATTCCTTCCTCTTGCTCAAGGGCGCTTTTGGTTTCGCCGCAAGCAGTGGCCTCATCTGCCTGTCCAATCAGTCCCAACGTCATCGTTCCAAAATCACGCTGCTCATCAAGCTTGCCGGGGCTTGCGGGTTTGTCGGAAAACACAATATGATCGACTCCAATGTTGCCCCAGCCTCCGGATTCCTGGTCTATGATTTCCATCTGTGCCTGTTTGCCCTCGTACGCTTCTACCGAAAGGGATTGGGCTTGCATCCGGTTGTTATTCTGCCCGGTAACCGATGCCACAACCTTATCTGCAACTACAACATTGACGCACGTCGTGTCCTTGTGTGCCCCGCCGCCAACAAACAGATTGATAAATTTGCGATTGATAGTAAACGGCTTACTAATCAACTTGCCGGTCTTCGCGTCTTTACTCCCAACAGAGTCTCCCGGCGCAGTCGCATGACTGTTGACAACTCGCTGCCCCTGACCGCCCACGTCTCCCTGGTAGTCCGGTAGGTCGGTTTTGGAGATCGGCCCTGTTCCGAAAGCTTCGCCCTGAGCGGTCCAGTTCTCGTAGGTCCCTCTCTCGAAATCCTCAAAAAGAATATCTGTCCGCCCGAATTCATCGATTTGAGCCGCCGCAGAACAAACCAATGTCGTCAGAGCCGGATCGCGTACGATTCGATTTTGACGGCGACCTTTGAATTGTTCTTTACTGTCCAGACAAATTGGATTCTCGATCAGTCCGGTCAAAACCGCTTCGACCGTTCGATTACTTTGATTTGTCAGAGTGAAACTCATTACTACCGCCGGGAGAGATGAATCTTCCAGGTTCAGCGGACAAAACGGACTGAATGCCTCCAGGTCAACCTGCACCGGACAATCGTTATCATGGTATGTTACTCGACCGATAGGATATTTCCCCTCGAAGGTGACCTTGTTGAAGCCCGAACCGTCAAGTGCATACTTTTTCCCGCCCGCTGCGAGCGCGAAGCCGACTTCAAACGGCTGCGTCAGCGGAGCGGGGTAAAGATAGTTCATTCCGCGCATGTTGTTGTTGCCGCCCACGCCGATCCCGGCGGGCATCTCCGCCACACGCGGCAGAATGCCGTTCTGGTCGCGGTTGAAAATGTCCCACAACCATAACCGTCCGTCACCCCCGAGATACACAGTCCCGGCAAAAAGACCACCGACTGGCATACCTATATGGGCCAGCGCAGTTGAATCGGAATAAACCTCTTTACTGCCGCGATCAAAGAGAGATTTCACCCAGTCTCGATCCAGCCGCTTGTCCTGAGGGATTATTTTTAAATACTCGTTTTCCTCAAACGGCCCCGCCATAATCGGCAGCGATGACGGCACAATCGCCAAAGCCGCCACACCGCCGCCCGCCGTCTTCAGAAAAGTACGCCTGTTGATATGTGCCATATTACACTTGTCAGATTGACAAAAACATTCACTCATAACCAATCCATCTTCCGCCCTGAAAGTTAGCATGATACCATCAGTTTAACACAAGGAGGTCCAGCGGAAGCTGGTAATTCATCCCCCCACTTCTTCAAGCCCTGTAAGAGCGAAATAAATATCTTTTTAGGTTCCTCATAAGAATCTGTGCATGGATATTGTAAAAAGTCATTGGGTGAATCAATTAAGCTAACTTATCTGCGGAATCGTTATGGAAGCCATTGTTGTTTTCGATGGTAGCAAAAAAAGCGTCATTCTGGTATTTGGGCGGAGAGAAGTCGGGAGATTTGGCAGGGTCAAACTGACGGTCGTAAAAACCGCGGTAAATGCCGTTGCGGGCCAGAAGTTCCGGGTGTGAACCGGATTCTACAATTTCGCCTTCCTGCAATACCAGAATTTGATCAGCGTCAACGACGGTAGATACCCGATGAGCAATGACAAAAGTAGTTCGGTCGGCTATTAGTCTTTTCATTGAGTCCTGTATGACTTGCTCCGATTCTGAATCTATGGCCGAAGTCGCTTCATCCAGAATAAGGATTTCGGGGTTTTTGAGGAAAGCGCGGGCAATGGTTATCCGTTGCTTCTGACCCCCGGATAACAAGGTTCCTCGCTCACCTACTTCTGTGTCGAATCCATGTGGTAGTGTAATAATAAAATCATACGCGTTGGCGGCCTTGGCAGCCTCTATAATTTCGACATCGGAAGCTTCTGGTCTGCCATATAAGATATTTTCGCGAATCGTTCCGCTGAATAGAACGGGATCCTGTAATACCATGCCGATATGCCGACGCAGAGAACGTAATTTTATATCTCTGATATCGTATCCATCGATAGTTATCCGGCCATCATTTACATCGTAAAATCGTGGTATGAGACTGACGATGGTGGTTTTCCCCGAGCCGCTGCGGCCTACCAGCGCGACTTTTAGGCCATGCTCCACCGTGAAAGTCAGATTTTTAACCACAGGGCAGCCTTGGTTATAGTGGAAGCTGACATGGTCAAATTCCACGCGTCCCTGAATTTGGTCCAGCTCTATGGCATCGGGCTTACTGACGATTTCCGGTTTTTCGTCCATGACCTCGTAAATGCGATCTACCGCCGCCATGGAATTGGCAAAAACCACATTCAATTCTGAAAAGCGTTGTAAAGGTAAATAAAGCGGGCCCAGATACATGGTTACGGCAATGAGTTCCCCAACCGTCATTTGGCCGTGAATAACACGATATCCTGCGAATCCTATGACTATCAGAGGACAGATGCCTACCACGGCGCCAGTGACCGCCTGATTGAGGCTTTGAATAAAGATGCGGTGCATATTGGTAGAGAAAAGTTTTTCCGATTCCTCGTTAAATTTTCTTTTTTCGCTACGTTCCTGCCCGAAGGCGCGAATAACAAGACTGCCCGAGATTTTTTCAGAGGCCCTTCCACTCATTTCGGCCAACTCGTCCTGCATCCGGCGGGTAGTCTGTCGAATTTCAGCGCTGAACCGGCGAAAAATAAAAATATAGACCACAAACGCGACGAGCGTTACCAAGGTGGTGAGTACGTCGATACGAAACAAGAAATATAGAATCACTGTAACGGCAACCGCATCCATCCAGATATTAGTCAGGGCGCTGCCGACAAGGTTTTGTGCCAATTGGATGTCACTTATCAGGCGGGAAATGATACTTCCCGTTTTATTCTGGGTAAAAAAAGAAGCCGACATGCGTAGAATTCTATAGTACAGATCACAGCGCAGATTGAAAACCGCACGGTGTCCTGCCTTGTCGGCGTAGAGGTGACGGATATATACCCAGGGAGCATAAAAAAACAGGAAAACGCCGATCATTCCTCCCACACACCAATAAAGTTCATGTAGTTTCTGGGCGGAGCTTAGCGTTTTGCTTAGAAATACATCGTCCAGCAGGTAGCGCGTGACTTGGGGAACCAGAAGAGGAATGGTGAATTTTACCACTCCTCCGATGACTGCCAGAGTCAGATATTTAGTGTAAGGCCGCACATACTCAAGAAAACGAATGAAATTATGCGATTTTTTTATCATGTTATGTAAAATTTTCCTTGTTGTATCAACGCTATATATACATTTATTCTAATCAGGGGATCATAAAAATACAATCCCCAAGCGGGGCCGAAAGAGGATGGTCGGGATCATAGGGAAACAAAATGTCAGACCAATCGCACACTCCGTCCAATGGCATTCCATCCGCCGCCTCCGGCGGCCGCATGTACCCACAACATCATTCCATGTTTTGTCTTGATTTTCAAAGGAGCGTTTTCCCCACAGGCACAGTATGGCAGCCTCATTACCGTAATCATGAATCATGTGGGGCGTCCGTCGCGGAATTTAGGGGAAGGTCGCCATTGTCGGTAATGCGGTGGAGCGTAAGCACAGCCGGCCGCACATAAATGGGCAAAAATTTTCCCACTACTGCGTTCCTCAATGGACGTTGGCTTCGATTCCCACCGAAATCAGAGGAAACATCAAAAAGTTTTGAAAAAAAATAAATTTTATGAATTTAAGGGTTGACATTGCCGTGGCGATGGGGTATATTTTACTTTGTAGAAGGCGCAGTCCGTATCATGGTCTGTGTATAGTATAGATATTTACCCGGTGAGAGAGAGCGATGGAAGCTTTCTGTACCGGGTTTTTTTGTGCCAAATGTGGCAGACATAAAAAAGAGAGGAAGGAAATGGTACAAGGAAGAGGAAAATTTGTAATTCTATCGGTCGTGGCATGCTTAACCATCCTTGCCAATTGCTCTTACGCGATTGCATTGAATATTATCGATCTTAGTACAATCGGTGTTTTGAGCGATGATGGGACCCGTGTCCACGGAATTAACGATAACGGCGATCTCGTTGGCGTGTATTTGGATGGCCCGGACGATCGCGCCTTCCTTTGGGAATTTGGCAGTCCCGCTCTGACCGATCTGGGCGACCTTGGAGGGGATTGGAGCGAAGCCTATGGCGTCAACGCCAACAGCAACGGCCAGGTGGTCGGCTGGGCGGAAAATGCTGATTATACTCAGCACGCGTTCCTCTGGGAGGGCTCAATGATCGATCTGGGCACCTTGGGCGAAAGCTCTCTTTATAGTTCCGCCTATGGCATTAATGACAGTGGCCAAGTGGTCGGCAAGTCTGAAATATCGGAGACCGACTATCGCGCTTTCATCTGGGATGGCTCAATGACCGATATCAATAGCTTGACATCCGGTCCCGGTTGGAACAAATTGGTAAGCGCAGCGGCCATCAACAATCTGGGCCATGTCGTGGGTACCGGAGAAACCACCGGTAATGACGATCATGCCTTCTTCTGGGATGGCGGCGCGGGAGCTCCTGTCGATCTGGACCCGCTTGGTACCGAAAACAGCCATGCCTACGGCATCAATGACAAAGGGCAGATTGTCGGTATGGTCGGAACACATGCTGTTCTGTGGCAGGACGATACGATAATTGACCTTCATGATCTTGTCCTTAATGCGGGATTGGGACAGTGGACGAGTTTGACTGAAGCCTGGGATATCAATAACAATGGCCAAATTGTCGGCATGGGAATTATCGATGGTATGCCGCGATCGTTCCTGATGACATTACCTGAGCCGATGACCTTTAGCTTATTGGCCGTAGGTGGATTGGCCTTACTAAGAAGAAGGCGTTCCAGAGGCTAATATACTCATAACGATTGAGTTTTCCCGCTGGGCCGGTAGATAGAACACTGAAATTCGATGTCTTGGTTTGCGTGTGACAGGGGGCTATCGCACCGATTGGGTATATCCGTCGCTGGTCGGCCTTTTTTGACATAGCTCGGCGCCGGTGTTTTTCTTGGCAAATCTTTGTGTGCGGTTTTGCGCACTCACAGCACTTCGATTTTTTAAAAATTGGCGGTCCGGTGTAAGCTGATAATTTATTTGACATCATTATAGTCTTGATGTACATTTCCGAGGGATTGGTAGCGTAGCCGCTTTTTCTGCTCCATAAGATTGGCAAGTGGCCGCTCCCGTTGGTCGCTTGCTGGAATGGTAAAATCATGAAATTGAGGGAATTTTGATATGGGAGCGAATATGACTATTCAAAAAGAAGTGTTCGGCCAGGCTGATGGTAAGCAAGTGGACTTGTACAGGTTGGTTAATGCCAATGGTGTGAAAGCCAGTATTATGACTTATGGCGGTATTGTGGTTTCACTGGAAGTTCCGGACCGCAATGGCCGATTGGCCGATATTGTGCTGGGTTACGATACGCTGGAGGAGTACATTAAGGACAATCCCTATTTTGGTGCTCTGATCGGGCGGTACGGCAACCGTATCGGCAAGGGTAAGTTCACGCTTGACGGTGTTGAATATGCGCTGGCCAAAAATAATGGCGAGAACCATCTGCACGGCGGCGTCAAGGGATTTGACAAGGTGGTCTGGGCTGGCGAAGAGGTCGAAACTGATGATGCGGTGGGCGTAAAACTGACTTATCTGAGCAAAGACGGCGAAGAAGGTTATCCGGGTAATCTGTCCTGTACGGTTATTTACAGGCTGACCAACGATGACGAATTGAGAATCGATTACGAAGCCCGGACCGACAAAGCTACGCCGATAGGTCTGACGCATCACAGTTATTTCAATCTTGCCGGGGCCGGGGCGGGTGATATTTTAGGACACGAGCTGATGCTTAACGCCGATAAGATCACGCTGACAGATGCGGGCCTGATACCGACGGGCGAGTTGGCGTCTGTTAAGGGGACGCCGATGGACTTTACCAAACCGACGGTGGTGGGCGAGCGGATCAATGCCGATTACGAACCGCTCAAATTCGGCGGAGGTTACGACCATAATTGGGTGCTCAACAGAGGTAGGGGGGCATTGGCATTGGCGGCGGAAGTCTATGAGCCGGGCAGCGGCAGGGTGATGGAGATACATACGAGTGAACCTGCTATCCAGTTTTACACGGGCAACTTCCTGGACGGCAGTAATGTCGGTAAGGGTGGTAAGGTATATAATCGCCGTTGTGGTTTTTGTCTGGAGACGCAGCACTTTCCCGATTCTCCGAATAAGCCGGAATTCCCCTCGGTGATTCTCAGGCCGGGCAAAAAATACACGCACGTGATTGTGCATAAGTTTTCCAGCCGATAATTAGCACACGAGAAAAAGTGCGACACGTAGAGCCGCGTAAGCGAAATCGCACGGTGGCCTAATCGAATATTTTTCGCCGGCGGGCCGGCGGGATTTTCATCAGGTTGCGATACTTGGCTATGGTTCGCCTGGCGAGGGTTAGGCCCTGATCTTTGAGTTTTTCGACCAGTTCGTCGTCGCGGAGTGGATTTGTTTTGTCTTCGGTTTCGATGATTTCCTGTAATTTGGCTTTGACGGCATCCCAACTGACGCCCTCCCCGGCGTCGGTTTCCGTTCCTCCACTAAAGAAGTATCGAAGCGGGAATATACCTATCGGGGTCTGAAGATATTTGCCGGAAACGGCTCGTGAGACAGTGCCGACATGAATGCCGAGCACATCGGCTACATCGACCATAGGCAGTGGTTTGAGGTGCAAGGGGCCTTGATCGAAAAAATCTCTCTGTGTCTTGAGCACATGATTTACCACGCGCATCAAAGTCGCCTTACGTTGCTCGATGGATTCTATGAGCCAGCGTGCAGATCGCACACTGTTCTGCAAGAAACTCTTAGCATCCGCAGGTACTTCACCGTTTTCCCTAAGCATTCTTCCGTACGAGGTGTTAATTCGTAAAATGGGATTATTGCCATCGGAAAGTCGGGCGGTGTAGATGTCGTTGTTCTCATCATATTCCACGATGACATCCGGTACGATATAAGCCATACTGTGATCGCCGATCTGCATACCGGGACGAGGGTCCAGGCGGGATATGACATGGATCGCCCGCTTGATTTCGTTTATGGTTCGGCCGGTTTTGCGTGCCACGGCAGGATAACGGTTCATTTCGATATCTTTGAGATGGTTTTTTATCAGTTCCACTTCCAGTTGGTCGTTGTCGTTATTGTTGGCGTTTTTTAATTGCAGAAGGAGGCATTCGGCCAAATCGCGTGCCGCTACGCCGGCCGGTTCCAGTGTTTGCACCATCGAAAGGGCCTTTTTCGTTTGCTCGGATGTTACCGATTCGTGAACCTGCTCGCGTATCGAGTCGAGATCGACCGACAGATATCCGGTTTCGTCAATGAAGTCGATAATGACGGAACCGATGCTCTTGATGATCGGTTCGCAATCCACGAAAGCCCACTGCCCATGGAGATATTCGTTGAGCGATTGGGACGGCGCCGCGACGTTTTGCATGGCTTCGTGTTTAACATCACGACTGTCATTGCCGCGGCGTGGCTGCACATAAAACGATCGTGTCAGATAATCGTCGTAGTCACTGCCAACGTTGTCCAGTCGCTGGAAATCATCTTTTTTGTTGTTGTCGTCTCTGATCAGTAATGATTTTTCGCTGTCGGAAATTTCATTGTCGCTGGTAAAGGCGTCTTCTGCGGTTTGGGGTTCGCTGCTTTCGGCGATCGGGTCTTCCATCTCCAGCACCGGATTCGAGAGCATTTCCTGTTCGATTCTTTCCTGCAGTGCCATCAGCGGAAGCTGAAGAATCTCCATCGACTGGATCATGTGGGGAGCCATGACCATTCGCTGGTCCATCTTCATTTGTTGTGATAAGTCTAAGCGCATATCAATTTCCTATGTTTTATCGTCAATTCAGGCTGTCCGGTTTGCATGGAAGTTTCTATAAGTCTAATTATTAATTGATGCCAAGACAAAGGCTTCTATTGTTTTTTCCCGAGTAATTGTCTCGAATTCTTTCCTTATAATCGGCAATATCGTAATTCCCTGATTTATCAGCGCATTGCGGCCCGGCCGGTGATGGCATCGTTCAGAACGCTTTTGCCGGCATATTCGATACTACCGCCGCTGGGCAGCCCTCGTGCAAGGCGGGTGATCTTGACGTTTGTTCCGCTCAGCAGTGAGTTGATGTACAGTGCCGTGCCGTCCCCATCCATGTTGGGATTGGTTGCCATCACTACTTCCTTTATTTTTCCGGTTTCCACTCTTTTTATCAGGGCCTCGATGGTCAGTTTTTCGGGCGTGACTCCCTCCAGCGGCGCTAAATGTCCCTGCAACACATGATAGACCCAATTGCACATACCTGTTTCTTCCAGGCAGATCAGATCGTTGGGCTGTTCGACCACACAGATAATCGAGTGATCCCTGCTTGGGTTTCGGCAGATCTCACACAGTTCGTGTTCGCTCAGGTTGTAGCAGCTTTTGCATTGATGTATTTTTGTTTTGACCTCGCTGATCGCATGGGCAAGGGCCATTGCTTCTTCAGGCGGCTGCTTGAGGATGAAGTATGCCAATCGCTCTGCCGACCGCCGACCGATACCAGGCAGCCGTGCGAGCTGTTCCATCAGCCGATCCATACTTTCGGTATGCGTATTGCTCATCCCAGTCCCATCATTTTGCCCAGTCCTTCGATGCCGGGGATATTAAGCCCACCGGTCATTTGAGATATCTGCTGTTTCATTTCTTCGTTGCTCTTGTTCATTGCGGCGTTGACCGCCGCTACGACCAGGTCCTCCAGCATTTCGATATCGTTTGGGTCAACCGCCTGGGCGTCGATCTTCAGGCTCAGCAACTGTCCTTTACCGCTGACCGTAGCGGTGACCATTCCGCCGCCGCTTGCCGCTTCGAAGCTCTTGTTTTGCATTTCTTCCTGCATTTGCTGCATATTTTTCTGCAGTTCCTTCACCTTAGTCATAATTCCCATAAAATCGCCAATTCCTGCCATTTCTATATCCTTAATAAAATCTGGTTAAAGTAAACTTGGTAATAGCTGTTCTACCGTTGACAATCGTTTAATCCTTCTGATTCCATTATAGCTTCAATTGCAGAGACTAAGGGAATAACTTCCTTATTAACGGTTCGCCAAACGATGTTTAGGTTTATGTCAAAATAAGCATGAACAAGTCGATTACGCATGCCAATCATATCATCCCATTCTATTTGAGTGTTGGTCTGGCGATATTCCTTGGAAACCTTACTTGCTGCTTCACCGATGATTTCCAAACACCGAACAAGTGAATGTGTTAATGAGCGATCTGATTCCAACTCTGCCCGAGTGCGCCCTTTGGCGAGTTCAAGTGCTTCACGTGCGGCCTCCAGCATATGACATAAGCGAATTCGGTCTTCTTTATTGAGCATACTGTACCTCTGCGCTCGCTACCACTTCGTCCCGAAAATATCGGCTCAGATCTTCCGGCGTTCGCAAGTCCGTCTGCCATCCAAGAATCTCAGAGAGTTCACGTTCCATTCTGGCCAAGCCCATAAACCCAGGCTCCAGTTCCGCCTGGAACTCTAGCAATACGTCCACGTCGCTGTCGGGTCTGAAATCATCCCGCAGAGCGGAGCCGAAAATGGCCAGCTTTCTAATATGATGCCGCCGGCAAAAATCCGCAATCTCATCTTTTGGTATTATCAGGTTCTTATTCATTCTTCTTACAACTTTTCGCAGAATGCCACCAGGATGAACGTGGCACTCGGTCCCAGGAGCAACGGAGCAAAAAACCAACCCAATGCGTTTCTGTTCTTGGATTGCGCCAGTCCCGCGTTGACTATCGCCAACGTTCCTGTTCCATAAGCAAATAAGTGTTCTGGTTCCACGAGAGACTCCTGTTGTTGTTTTTCTTTTTCATTTTTCCTTCAATCGTTCGATGTGCCGAACTTTGCCGCCGAGTATTCGCTGGACGTTTCTGACATGCGGTTCGTTCATGGCATCGTTGATTTCTTGTTGGCTCGGTTTAGCGCCGGGCGGCATTTTCACCCGGGGCGCCTCGGAATCAACTGGGTTTGCCGTGGTCGAAGCTGTTTTTTCCGCCGATTGATCGGCCGGTTTGTCAATTTGAGCCAGGCTCAGTCGTATCGGTTGATGAAGAAGGCTGGTCATGGTCTCACCGATCTCGGCGATCTGGTCGGGACGGCTTTCGAGGTAACTTCGCATACCATTTTGCTTGCTGTCATAACCAAGGGTCAGCACTCCGTCACGGAAATCTTCAGGATTGGAAAACTTCAAGGCGACAAGGTGTGATTGGTTGTGCTGCGATAGTTGTTCGACAATCTGCTGCCAGTGCTTACGGATGTATTCCAGGGTCAGCGTTTCCGGCGGGACCAATTCATTTACCGCCTGTGGTTTGGCTGCCGTGGTAGCCTGCGCTGTCGTGGTGGCCTGTGCCGCCGGTTGGCCGGTGGTACTGCTGTTTCTGACAGTAGTCGCGGTTTTGGCGACAGGTTGGAGACTGCTTTTTGTTGCTGTCGTGTTGACGCTACGGTTTAGGTTGGTCGGGGAAGTGGTCGGGGAGGTGGTTGGGGTGGATTGCAATTGCTGAAGCTGTTCCAGCAGGACCTTGGTATCGCTGAAGCGGTCACTGGCGGCCAATCTTACCACCGCCGCCTCCAGCAACGCCCGGTTGGAACCGCTCGACTTTATTGCCCGTCGCAGCTCTTCCATTACGGTGATGTTATAGATGAGGGTTGCGTCGTCGAACATTTTAGCCTGCTCGGCCATTTGCTCGCGAATCGCTTTGTCGCTGATATCGACCAGCTCCGTCTGTTCGCCACAGTTGCGCATCACCAGCAGATCCCTGAAATGCTCCTGCATCGCCTGGGCGAGTTGTTCCAGTGCCAGCCCTTCGCCAAGGGCCTTGTCAATCTGGAGAAGCCCTTGCGACAAGTCGTTTTGGCTTATCGCCTGGGTCAGTTCGACAATTATTTCCGAACGCGGTGTGCCGAGCAGTTCTTCCAGCAGGCCAAGTGTGAGTTTATCATCGCTCATGCTGATAATCTGGTCCAGCAGCGAAAGCGCATCGCGCATCGAACCGCGACCAAGCCTGGCGATTCGTCTTACCAAGGTATCTTCCGCTTCCACGCCTTCGGCGGTCAGGATTGCTTTGAGGTGTCCGACGATATCTTCGACCTGGATATTGCGAAAATCGAAACGCTGACAGCGAGACAGAATGGTTGGCAGTACTTTGTTTGGTTCGGTTGTGGCCAGGATGAACTTTACAAACTCCGGCGGCTCTTCCAGCGTTTTCAAAAGCGCGTTGAACGCACCGGTGGAGAGCATGTGAACTTCGTCTATAATATACACCTTGAACCGCGCCCGAGCCGGCCGATAGATCGCGTTCTGTCGCAATTCTCGAATGTGGTCAACGCCGGTATTACTCGCCCCGTCGATCTCCAGTACGTCGATATCCTCCCCTTCGCTGACAGCTATGCAGCTTTCGCATTTACAGCAGGGCGTAGTAGTGGGCTTGTCTGCCGCCAGACAGTTCAGGGCCTTGGCCAATATCCTGGCCATGGTGGTTTTACCCACACCGCGGGTGCCGCTGAAAAGATAAGCATGTGCCACCCGATCGGACTCGATCGCGTTTTTCAGCGTTTGCGATACTGCTTCCTGGCCGACAACGTCATCAAACGTTTCAGAGCGATACCGTCTTGCCAAAACCGTATAGGACATGGACTGCTCGTGCCTCGCACCTTCAAACGGAACAATTCGTTAGAACCGGTCAGTTTGAGTATATAATAGCCGTGCACTTTTCTTCGTATCGGTTTTGCTGAGTATGTTGCCACAGCCAGCTCCAGCCAGGTTGTTCCACGGCACAGCGAACTAAACGCTTATGGCTGCTCCGTTCCCGGCCTGACCAAGTTCACGCTGTCCGCTTGCATGGGACCCGGCTATCAATACCGCTTATGGCAATAGTGGCTCATCGCCACCAATCCTCCAAAAAGAATTCCGCCCCGCTATAGCGGATTGCGAGTTACAGGGTACCGCTAACACCCCGCCTAGCACGGCTGTTTTTTCTTTTTCTCAAATTGTCACCGGCAGTATAGCAATTACCCTGAGCAAAGTCCATGCCTAAATTAAAGGGGGCTTCAAGTTTTACCTAACTCCTTGTTATCAAAGATGATATGATTAAGCCCGCTTGTTTTCATTTTTATCGGCAAACGCACTTTGGCACTTTAATATTGCCTTTGGTGCTGAAGTTTTCCGGCGGTTCCATTCGTCCGAACTATATTTTTCCTGCAGTTTGGTCAATTGTTGCTGCTCTTCGTCGCTTAGATTCCCGTTGACTGTTTTCGACCCCAGCTTGCCGCTCAGATGGCCGGTCACCTCTGCAATAAAATCATTCAGGTTGATCGGTATTTTCGCGGCAGTCGCTAATTGCGCGCACCTTTGTTGAGCGAAACGGCTCGATAGTATCAGCGAACCATGTTGCAGGACCGCGTTTTTTATCCGCCGTTGGGCGCTGCCCACCAACTTTTCACCTTCCACCATCAGGTCCAGCCGATGCCGCCGGGCAAAGCAGAAAAACGGACCCCGCTGAGAATTGCCACTTTCACTACCGCCGCGATATTTTACATTTACCCCGTATTTTCCCAGTATCGTGATAAATGTGTTATGCACCAGTTGATACATCTTTTCAATATCAGTTTCGGCAATACTACCATCTAACGGCAAGATTAGCGAATAGGTCAGTTCATCGTCATGCAGTATCGCACCGCCTCCCGTTTGACGCCGCACCATCGGCAGTTGGCGAATCGCTTCATCCTGACCCAGCAGCTCTTCATATTTCTGGAAATAGCCCAGTGAAACCGTCGGCTCGGCCCATCGATAAAACCGCAGCGTCGCTGGAGACGCTCCCTGGTTGACTCCCTGCAAAACCGCTTCGTCAACAGCCATGTTCATCACCCCGCACAGCGGCTGATCTATCAGAATTCGCAATGGTTCTTGTTCGTTCATAACTATTTTCGTGAATTGTTCGTTTTGCGCAGACTGATTTGGGCATGATAACTGCTACGGACGAACGGCCCGGCCGCCACATGCGAAAAACCCATCTGCTCAGCCTGCTTTCGTATCTGATCGAATTCCCCCGGCTGATAAAACTTATGCACCGGCCGATTATTTTTACCTGGCCGTAGATATTGGCCGATCGTTACCATCTCCACGCCGGCATTGTGCAGATCGCCCAGGGTTTCGACAATTTCTTCATCAGTTTCGCCCAGTCCCAGCATAAAACCACTTTTGATAACGCCTTTGCCTTCGCGTTTGGCCATATAGCCCAGCACCTTCAGCGACCGATCATAGTCAGCTCCGCTACGGATTTCCGGCGTCAATCGCCGTGTCGTTTCAATATTGTGATTGAACACATCCGGCTGCGCCTGGCAAACGACATCAAGGCATCTCCTCTCACCGATAAAATCGGGCGTCAGCACTTCAATGGTTGCTTTACGACTGCTTTGACGTATCGCTTGAATCGTCTGCGCGAAATGCTCCGCCCCGCCGTCGGCCAGGTCGTCCCGCGTAACCGAGGTAATTACCACATGCCCAAGGCCGAGTTCTTTTACTGCCTGCGCCACCCGCTGCGGCTCATCTTCCTCCAGTGGTCCGGCCTCACCGTGGGGCACCTTGCAGAACTGACAATTGCGCGTACAGACCTCGCCCATTATCATAAACGTTGCCGTCCCTGCCGAATAGCACTCACCCCGGTTCGGACACCCCGCACCCTCACACACCGTCGCCAACCCAAGCTCACTCAGCACCCGGCTGACATGCTCGAATTTTGCACCCCTGGCCACCGGCCGTTTGAGCCATTCCGGAAGCCGCCGGGTCGGCATATTTTCTTGATCGTTTTTCGCCATGACCACATTGTATGAAATTATCCCTGCTATGTCAAAAACCCCTCGTTTCTTACAATGTGCGTTTTCTCTGTGAATTCGAGGTTTATATATTTTGTTAAAGCGGTATAATGAGCTGTATGGACAAAGGGCACCTGCGATTACTGGACGCCAATTTTAACCGTGCCCGCGAGGCACTGCGGGTCATGGAGGACTGCGCCCGTTTCCTGCTCGACGATTCGCATTTGTCCGCCCTGGCCAAACAACTCCGCCACGACCTCTGCCAATGTATCGCTCAGATACCCGCCGAGCAGCTTTTGGGGGCACGCGACATCGTCGGCGACGTCGGCACTTCCATCAGCACCGCCGACGAGATCGCACGACCCGGCCAAACAGCCGTACTTCAGGCCGCCGCCAAACGCCTGACCGAGGCCCTGCGATGCCTGGAAGAATACAGCAAAATCGAGACCCCGCAAATCGCCCGCGAATTTGAAAAGCTGCGCTACCGCGCCTACGACCTCGAAAAACGTATTCTATTGCGGACCGACCCCTCCAACCGCCTCGGGCGGGTGCGATTATACGTCCTGCTGACCGAGAGCCTTTGCCGCCTGCCTGCCATGGAAACGGCCGAACAAATTCTCGCCGGCGGCGCCGATTGCATCCAATTGCGCGAAAAGGACAGAACCGACGCCGAACTGCTCGAATTAGCCTGCAAAATCGCCCAGCTTTGCCACCAGGCCGGCGCCTTGTTTATCATGAATGATCGACCGGACCTGGCTGTTCTCGCCGGTGCCGACGGCGTTCATTTAGGCCAACACGACCTTACCGTTGACCAGGCTCGCAAAATAGTTTACCCGCGTATGATCGTCGGCAAAAGCATCCACTGTCTCACCGAGGCCCGCTCGGCCATGATTCAAGGCCCCGATTACCTTGCCGTCGGCTCCGTCTTTCCCAGTCCCACCAAACCGCAAGTAACCGCTTGCGGCCTGCAATTAATCAGGGACATACGCCAGCTTTATCCCGGCCCGCTGATCGCGATAGGTGGCATAACCCACCAAAACGCCGCCGATGCCATCACCGCCGGCGCCACCGCCGTCGCCACCTGCCACACCATCCTGACCGCCGATTCCCCACGAGCCGCCACCGCCGCCATCAAACAAAACCTCCCCACCTGACTGTCAATTTCCTTAACCCACACTATCTGACCACTTAACTTTCATAAGCAACACACAAGAAAAAGTGCGACACGTAGAGCCGCGTAAGCGAAATCACACAGGGAGAGGAAAATTGTAATATCAGTCGGAGGGGGAAAGTCGCAAAAGCACGATCTGGTTATATGAACCGAGTCGCATCCTTGGTCCCCAGGTTCCGATTCCACTGGAGACGAAGAGGGAGCAGTCACCGTTTCTGTAAAGACCTTTTATATAAGGGTTTTTTAGACGGACGAAGTAGTTGAAAGGAAATATCTGGCCGGAATGGGTGTGGCCGGAGAGCATAAGGTCGATTCCAGATTTGGAGGCGGCCTCAAGACCCTCGGGGCGATGATACATTAGAATATTATATTTCGCAGGATCAGGGGAAAGTAGTCGCAGTTGTTCGGCGACTTGATCACTGTTGTGGCTGTGGTCGATACCGATGAGATTGATGCCCCTGAACTCAGCGGTTTCATTGCGGAGTGGTTTCACCTTGGTGGTACTGATAAGGGCCATTGCCTTTTCCATTCCGAAGTAGTCTTCGTGATTGCCGGTGACAAAAAAAACAGGGGCAGTGAAGCTGTTTAGCGGAGCCAGAGCCTCGGCGGTTAAGGGACGGTGAGAATCGAGAAGGTCGCCGGTGATCACAACGAGGTCGGGATGAAGGGCGTTGGTGGTTTCGACTATGCCCGACAGAAAAGCGGTCGAGGTCGAACCCAGATGAATGTCGGAGAGTTGGACAATGTTCATACTTACCGGTGCGTCGATATCCACGCTGACAACTTTGAGCCTGGATGCGTTTATCATCGAATAGACGGTAAGAAGAAAAGTGACGGCAAGAACGGTCCAGCCGCCGATATTCTTTGGCAGAGAGAAGATAAGATTTATTATTTCAAAGACCCCAAGACAGCAAAGGAGCAAAAAACCCACTCCCATCCACGTGGCGGCAATGTGGTAGAATATCTTTGTAAGAGTATTTGCGAAGGTTCTTTCAAGAATGGCGGCAAGGAGATAAGAAAAAGTGCAGATAACAAGAAGAACGTAGAACAAGATATTAACTTTGAGAGAAAAAAGGCTAAAGAGACGGCGCAGAACATAGAAATTGATAAGACAATAGACACTTAGAAAGATGACAATGAACACAATAACCTCCCTTTCCTGCTGAAATTATTCAGCTATACCCATAGTCAACTTTCTCAGTTTTTTTTAACCCAATTTTCATCCAGCAGGTCCTATTCTGACTTTGCGTATAAGCAACACAAAAAAAAACGCAAAATCGCATTAAATCATACATTGCATATAGCAAAAGCATTTTTCAGGCCCTGCAGTGCAGGGCGGGTCGGAATGAATTCATGCGAAACGTAGCCCTTATAGCCGGTCTCGGCGATGGCTTCCATGACAGCCCTGTAATTGATCTCCTGTGTGTCGTCAATTTCGTTGCGGCCCGGCACCCCGGCGGTGTGATAATGACCGATGTAATCCTTGTGCTCTCGGATTCGCCGGATGATATCGCCGTCCATGATCTGAACGTGATAGATGTCGAACAAGAGCTTCAGCCGGGGCGAACCGACCTTTTTGATGATCTCCATACAGTACTCGGTATGGTCCCCCTGATACCCAGGATGTCCCTTCATTTCCACCGGATCGCGACTGTTGAGTATCTCCAGGCAAAGGTTCACGCCTTTCTTCTCCGCGTGACCGATGATTTTTTTATACCCGTTGACACAATTTTCGATGCCTTCTTGCGGACCTATGATCCCGGCCTCGGTTTCGGCAAAACCAGTAAAAGTTATCACGTTCGGAAAACCAGCCTCGGCATTGTTATCGATGGACTTGCGAATTTTATCAATGCACATTGGCTGATAGGCGGGATTATTCATTCCCTGGACAAACATGTGACTGCTTGTAAGACCGCATATCAGCTCGTATTTTTTGAGAATGTGCCAATCCCCGGGTTCGATCAATTCCAGGGCCTTAAAACCGAGCTGTTTGGCGATTCGACATATTTGTTCGACGTCCCAGTACTTCTGGTAACACCAGTAGGTAATTGATTGGTTGATGCGTTTTTCTTTGGGGCGACTGGATTCGCCGGAATCAGCTATGCGATCAACAGACCTCGAACATCCCATTGAGGCCATTCCTGCCACCGTACAGCCGGCCGCTCCCACCAGCAGTTCCCGACGTGTAATTTTATCCCTTTTCATAGGCATTAATAATCCTTTCAGTTAGTTGACGCTGGATCAATTGCTGATCCGGATCGGCCACTTAAATCATCGACGCTGATTCTGTAATCGCAGGGCTTCATGCCCTTTTTGAATTTACCGAAACCGAAATCACTGGGTTGGTATTTGCCTACTAAATCGACTTTGGCGCGATCCGGAATTTTATCCTCCATCTCCAGGCACCAATAGCACGCATTTACAAAAAGGCGGCGCAATCCTTCACTCTTAAAGTCGGTCGCGGCCCCCATTGTGGTGGTGAAGACGCGAGCCTTCTTTCCTTTCTCGCCCGTGTAGGTCTTTATCCATGCAATAGGCATCTGTTCCTTATCCATGTTCGCTGGGCTGTCAGGCGTCATTCCTTTGAGTACCCTGCCCATGACCACGGGATCGCTGTCGCCGATTAAGGTATTGACTTTATAAACATCCGTCGTCCCCCAGATGTCCTGGCATCCACGGACTATGGGATGATCCTTCTTTCCTTCGGGAATTACGCCCCGGGTGCTTTCACTTCCATGCTCGCCGTGATGCGCAACCCACGTTTCACCCAGGACCTGTCGCCCGAACCCGCCTTCGAACTGCCCGGTTCCCGATCCGTATTTGAAATAGGGACTTTCTCTGTTCTTTCTGTATAAGAAAGCATGTGTTGCCGTCCTGACCCCAATGATTGGTTTGCCGGAGTTGATGTAATCGACGATGTATTTCATCTGCTCATCGGGCAGCTCGCGGAATCGGGTAAAGACAACCATCAGGTCCGCCGTCTCCAGTGCCTCCAATCCGGCAATGTTGTCAAGTACGATCGGATCTATCTGTCCGGTTTTATTGTCCAGGGCAAATAGAACGCTGCACTTGAAACCGTGACGGACGGCCAGAATCTTCGCCATCTGAGCCATGGCTTCTTCTGAGCGGTACTCTTCATCGCCTGTTACAAAGACGATATGCTTACCTGCGCCCGGTCCCTTAAAGCCGTCATAGACGACCTGCCGCTCCTGGGCCCATGCGCCGGGCATTCCCGGGCATATTATCCCAACCATCAGCATGATGCACGATGATACCAGTGGCCGTTTTGTGAACTTCATTGTTATGACTCCCTTCTTTGCCCTTACCTGTCAAGATTGTCCGGCAAGCCTTACGCCCTTCGTATTATGACATGCTCGCTTTATTTGCACAGCCAAATCCAGGACGAGTCATCCTCGGTATTGGCGTCATTTTCGACTGTTTTAACTAATTTGCCCGGTGAATGCAAGGGGATATTACGATGCATTTGCCGGAAAACGCCTTTATCGCGGATCCCAGAATTTTTGCAATTTCTTGCCGAAATTCCTTGCTTTTTCAAAAATGTAACGGTACAATGCCGACGTTATTTGTAATGCGTATGCCTTTTTGTCGCTTGCATGAAGTGGCAAATCGGCCCTGGATGGAAAGGAGATTATCCATGAAGGACAATGAGCTTTCTCGCAGGACGTTTATTAAAAACACTTCTCTCATGGCGGCGGGCGCCATCTCATGTGCCATCTCAGACGCCATGGCCTCCCAATCAGCCGATAAACAACAGGATGGCTCCAGGATACTTTGCTACAATCCGCAGATGGAGTACCGCCGTTTGGGCAAGACCAACCTGATGATCTCGGCTGTGTGCCTGGGCGGCCACTGGAAGCGCGTCGATGTGATGAATCAGGATTTAGACCGCAACCGCAGAGAAATCGTGGATCGCTGCATGGAAGTCGGAATCAACTATATCGATGCCTGCAGCCAACCGGAAGTGGTCGCCTACAGCAAGGCCCTCAAGGGACGGCGTGACAAGATGTACATGGCCCTGTCGCATTGCAGCCACGAGACGCGCAATCCCGAGTATCGCACCGCAAAAAAACTCATGGAAAGTTTTGACTCGCTGCTCAAGGAATCCGAACAGGAATACACCGACCTGTGGCGCATCACTTGTTTTGAGCCGGGCGGCAGGCACACCTTCGACACATCCTGCGAACTGGTCGAGGCCCTGGAAAAAGCCAAAAAGCAGGGCAAGGCCAGGCACATCGGTATTTCGTCCCATGACCGAAGGTGGCACAAAATGATGATCGAACAGTTCCCACAGTTGGAAGTTATTTTGTTTCCTTATACCTCCATGAGCAAGGTCGCGCCAAAGGAAAGTATCTTCGACGCGGTCAAACGCTGCGATATGGGTGTTTTTGGCATCAAACCATTCGCCAGCAATTCTCTGTTTGAGGGTGACAGCTCACCCGGCAATCCCCACGCCGAGGAAGATGACCGCCGTGCCCGGCTGGCGATCAGATACATCCTGTGTAATCCCGCGATTACCGCGCCGATACCCGGCCTGATCAGCACGCATCAGGTTGATAACATGGCACAGGCCGTTAAGGAAAGACGTGAACTTGATCTTGAGGAAAAAGCCGAATTGGACCGCGCCTCGGAGAAAATGTGGGCCAATCTTCCCGCGAATTATCAGTGGCTCAAAGACTGGAAGTACGTGTAGCACGTTTGCCCGCCCAGCGGAGCACTTCCACTGCGGTGTTCACAGCAACACACAGGAAAAAGCACGACACGTAGAGCCGCGTAAGCGAAATCGCACCATTGAGGTTTATGTGAAATACTTGAAGTATCCCAAATTGTTATTCATGGTATCAATCTTAATGTTCGTTGTCACTTCTTGTCGGCCATGCGCTAAAACAAACAATCCTGCCGAGGAAGAGCCGTTACTGCTCCTGGATGAACCGCCGCTGCTCCTGGACGAAGGCGAAGCCCAACTCGTATCGGAAGGAGCGCAGATGGCGGATAACAACCGGTGTTATGTTTGTCACATCAATTTTTCCATGGAAAAATTTGCCGTCACCCACGCTCGGGCTGACATAAGTTGTGAGCACTGTCACGGTCCGTCCGATGCCCATTGCAGTGACGAAGACAATATAACCCCGCCCGACATCATGTATCCTGAAGAAAAGATTAACCCATCCTGTCTGCAATGCCACCTGGGCGGGATAAAAGATAATGAAAAACACAAACCTGTACTTGCCGCTGTCACGCAGAAAAATTGCACAAGTTGCCACAATGGGCATAAGATGGGCCATCGCACCAGAATATGGAACAGGCAGACCGGCGAACTCGTCTCCGATGACAAGGTTCGCATGCTCGATGACAACATGACTAAGAAGAAATAAATCACACCCACCGTGGGCCGGTCAACGGACCATTATCTGTGAAAATTGCAGCCGTTCGTAGTAAAAATGGATTTTTGGAGTTTTCCTACACTATTTGGCTTTGATTATTCCGGGATTGGTGAGGTCTTCGCTTATGGTTTGACCCGGCTCGACTGCCAGGAAGTCATCCTGATCCCATTGCCCGTCGAGGAGCTTTTGCATAAGGCCGGGATCGCCTTTGAGTTCATCATAACTCCAGCCAAGGAACTGGGCACATTGTTTCGTATAGTCTTTCTCCTGGTCGCAGCAGGGAAAACCCCAGTCAATATAAACAGCCCGTTCATATTCTTTCATCCAGTTCTGTTCCATCTCCATAAGGTATTGCGCATTATCCCGACCGTATTTTTCTACGTATTGCTTGAGTGTCTGCTCGTAGCGATCTTTGCCGGGTTGCATACCGTCGTTAATCCAGCCGGTGCTGTACCAGTAAACGCCGCCATGAGCCTCGAAGTATTGAAGATACTTCTCTTTTGAACCGAGAAGCAAAGTTATACAGTCGTGGCCACGTGGGATAATAATGGGGATGGTTGCTTTTAGTCCTACGATACCGTTGCTGCAAAGGCCATAGCCAAGCAATGAAGCATCGTATTCTCGTCCCGCCACATCGGCCGTTACATCGAGTGCCTTTTGAACCGCAGACCGAAGTTTGTCGGGATCGTTATGAAGTCCCTGTTCCATCAGCACTATGTCGATGGTGTTCTTCGAACGTGCCGCACAGAAATACGCCTCCTTTTGCAGCACTTTACAGATTATAAACTGATATCTCATATCTCAACCTTTATTGACTTCGACGCACGCCCGTATCAGGGCGCCGTAAATTGCCATGCGGTGAGCGGCATCTTCCATCGACTCAGGATGCCACTGAACGAACAAACCAAACCCTCCGCCGATACGCTCCAAACCCTCAATTACCCCGTCGCTGCTGCTCGCGACAACCTTCAGACCACTGCCCACATCATCAACCGCCTGATGATGACGGGAAAGCACCATCGCTTTGTCGTCGCCCAAAATTTTTCCCAGGCAACTGCCCGGCGAAATTTCTACTAAATGGTATGCGTCATCGCCTCGATGTATAACTTCTTTTCCCACCTGGCTGGGAATGTCCTGGATTAGTGTCCCGCCACGGACCACGTTGGCAAACTGCATTCCCAGACAAACGCCCAGTATCGGTTTGCCGCTGGCCCACCATGAAGAAATCAGCTTGCTTTCAAAGTTGTAACGCTCGGCGGGCATCACATCTACCGTCTCATGAGGCTCGCGGCCGTAAGCACCTGGCGGAATATCGCGACCGCCCACAAGGACCAAACCATCCAGTTCGTCAACATATTGGCATATCGCCCGGTCGCTCTCAATAGCAGGCAATATTACCGGCAGTCCGCCGCTTTCCAGTACGGCCCTGACATAAGCGAACCCTAACAAAACCGAAGCTGACGAATCTTCATTCACTTTGTAAACGCTTGTAATGCCGATTAACGGCCGAGGTGTCGTACGGCTGGTCCGGCAACCCACACCCATCATTGCCACCAGCAAAACTAATGTCAGTATCGATCTGTTTTTCATCACCTTCCGCTCCTCATCCCAATGACAGCTCAGCCTGGTTTGATTCAATCGTATAGGAATTTGCATTTAACTTACGTTTTCTAAATAGGCTATCATAATACCATCGGTTTAACACAAGTAGGTCCAGCGGAAGCTGCTAATTCATTAGCACATAATATCCATCCTGACGGCTATTCCAAGAGAAAAATCACTTGGGACCGCCCCCATATTGGGGTATAATCATCGAAGTCGATATTGCATGGCGGTTTTATTGATCTGTATCTGGTAAAATTTATGCTGAGAGCCTACCAAAAAAAGAAAAAAAAGAAGAACCGTCCAGTTCTGGATTATTTGGCGTACGTAATGGTACGGCTGGCAGGAACCTTAATCCAGATTTTCGACATCAACACATCGCTACGCATCGCCCGGTGGCTGGGCGGCGGATTATATCTGATTTACCATCGCGGACGTCAGCGGGCCATCGACAATCTTATCAACAGCTATCCTGACAAACTCCACGGGTGGCACGAACGCACCGCACGACGCAGCTTCGAGCATCTTGCCATGTTCGCGTTCGACGTATTCTACACGTCCCGACTGGTCCGTCCGTCCAATTGGCACCGCTGCATCGATCTCGGCAATGTATCCAACATAATCGAACTCGTACTCAACAAACAGGGCGCCATAATGGTAACCGCCCATTACGGCAATTTCCTGGTACTCGGCTTAGCGATGGACACATTTGGAATGCCAATGTTCAATATCGCCCGCCCCATCGACAACCCTTACATCGACCGTTACGTTTACAACAATCTGCTCCGCAGTCAGACCGTCATTTACAAAAAGGGCGCCACTGACGCCATGGTCAACGTACTCAAATCCGGCAATGCTCTCGGTATCGTCGGCGATCAGAACGGCAAGAGCAAGGATGTATTCGTCAATTTTTTCGGCCGCAAAGCCGCCACATACAAGAGCGTCGCACTGATGGCTATGCAGTATAATGTCCCTGTCATCGTCAGCTATGCCCGACGCGTCGATGACCGATACCGCTTCCATATCGGTGTTCAGCGTATTATCCAGCCGCATGAATGGCAAAACCAGCCTGACCCGCTATACTGGATTACCAACGAGTGGACACGTGCCATCGAACAATTTATCCGCGAAGACCCGCAGCAATACTGGTGGGTGCACCGCCGCTGGAAAACCAGACCACCGGAAGAAAAAAAATACGGCAAAAACACAAAACCAATAACCGGTCAACAACCATCCGCAGAGCCGGTCGTTGTAATCGCACCAACAATAAAGGCACGGCCGAACTAATCGACCGTGCCCCATACCTAATCAAAAAATGATTGCCTGAAACTTCCTACGTTTACTGATGGGCATCACCTCCCTTCACCATTAAATTAGCGGTTGTCATATCACAGTTAATAACCCTGCAGAGTCTATACTCATAACTATTACCCATTGGGTATAATAACATTAACTGAGCATCTCTAAACCACATCCGAGCAGGATGCAGACACACCCTCCAGCAGCTATTCTGTACCAGCGCACAAAATATCCACGGTTCATAAAGCCAATAACACAGACCGTGCGAAGAAACGCTCAAAAAGGCAGGAGTTGAAACCAGTCAGACATGAAAAAAAACGAATGAAAATATAATAGCAATAATATTACGGCTGACCGTCCCCTGCCTATACTCCAATCACAATCACGCAAGGCTCTATCCAATTTCCCAAAAACAGCCTAATGTCTCTATAACCGATTGTCGTCGCATCACCTCCCTTATCTGCTTCTGCAACCAAAATGCCAAAACACCTACTCATCTAATCGATTATACCACAAAAACCACCAAAAAGCAAATACCCACCACAGCCAACCAGCTATCAGCCTTTTCAACCTTTCCGAGCCATATACCGGGCCTAATCAAAATCCCCGTCGTAATCAGAAGTTAAGTTGTTTGGGTCGGGTTTTTCTTGTTTCGTTCTAGCACGTAACAGATCACCTGCCGTTTCGCCCCTCGGTTTTTCTGGGAATAAGTCGGACAATATCGTTTTTTTTGGTCGGCGATCCTCTGTTTCTGGGAACAGTTCGGAAAGTGTCCGAGGCTGTTTCGTTTCGGTATATTTGCCGACTAGCAGTGAAGTAATGACTGCAACGGCCGTCATAATCGCTGCGAAAATGGCCACGATTAATATATATTTTAGTGTCTTGATCGTGGGTTTAATAATGGACCTAGCAATATCTTTCACTTTCTCCGCATCGGAAAAGGTTATTACTAGAACCGTAGTGGCAACGATAATAGCAAAACAATGAGAAACCCAACGGCCACGTTCAGGCCGAAGTGATAGCCAAACAATTATAATTGCTCCAAGCCACATACAAATAAGCTGGTATTTATTGGGGCGCATCGTCATTCCAACTCTTTACCTTTGTCAACTTCACTTTGTGGCGGCGAACAATCTTTATCCGCAAAAATTGTTTGCAAAGCTACCTTCCTGGCTTTAAGGGCATCAATCTCAACTTCATAAGAACCTTTTGCGTCTATGAAGAAAAAAGGAACAATAATAAGGCAGCCAGTGATAAACCATACAACATTAAGTGCGTCTCTGTTACCTTTCTTGTGATTTTTCACGACAATTTCATCTTCAATTGATTTCATTTCTGCATAGAGAGCATTGCACGATCTTTTCTCGTCTCCAGGCTGATAACGTGGCACCGGATTTGCCGACTGCCCGCCACAGCCGCCGATGGTGACAATTAAAATAGCATTGGTAAGGATCAGACAGACCGACCTTTGAAACTTCTTCTTCATAACAATCTCCTGAAACAAGAATAACATTAACTAACTCAGCAACAACGCCAAACTTTTCCCGCCGCAGCAATCTGCCGCTGTGCTACCTTTTATAATGGTCCTGCCAGAAAGTCCAAACAAAAAACAGAAAAAATCCGACCATCCTGCAAATTTTCTTTTCTTCTTCGTGTCTCTGTGCCCCCGTGGTTAATCTTACCCATCTTACCTATCCCACCCATCCCACCTACTCTCCCCATCCCCCCATCTTCTGTCTTCTGTTTTCTTTCTTGTGCCTATTGCCTTCTTTCATGACATCAAAACTCATCAAAACATAGTACAAACATGGTGTAAACATAGTACAAAGTAGGTACAAACATAGTGCAAACATGGTACAAACCACATCACTTTTCATCGGAATTCATCCGAATTTCGCACTTTTTTCTTACCCATCTTGCCTAATCGTTATAATCGTTACGCAAAAATAAGCACTTACAACAATTCCCAACCGTCAAAAATAAGCACTTACAGAAATTCCTCGACAACTTAAAATGCGAAGCGTGTAGCGACCGTTTGTACCGTTCTGGGCAATAGCGACCACTTCCGGCCGTCCTGCAACAGGATCAATTCCATCAGGTGACAGGGAAATTCGCTGATTTGACAGCAGCTTGTCTTTAATAAGTCAATCGCACCGCCTGACACCAAAATCAGCCCCACGGCTGATGTCCTGTCAATTTGAAGCTGTCGAAATTGCCCCAGGACAAACTGTAAATTCTCGTTGAGCCATTTTCTTGCCGCCAAGGCTCGCGACAAGACGTTTTCCCCTGGGCACAAGCTTGCCAGCAGAACATACAATCGCCCGTTAGCGTCAACCAGAATTCTCGCCGCCGTGTCGATATCCACTGGCAGGGACACCGGCACCACCATCGCACCCGGCGCCGCGATTAGCCAACCCGGCAGGGCAGACTGGAGGGCATCGCTGAGTTGACAGTCATTCTCCGGCAATCTTTCGAGATTAACAGGTGAAAACACCAAGGGCCTGTTCGTTCCCCCAATCGCTTGATTTTCTGCTTTGCAGTTTGCGGATTCCGGCCGTGGCCACTCGGAGAAACCAATTTTCGCAGCCCCCTGTAGCGAATCTTTTTCCTTCGGACCTTGAGAGTATTCGGGACAATTGAAAATATCAGCTTCCCGCGACTGTGTCACATCGGACAGATCGGCCGCCAAATCGTTATCGACCACGGTTTCACTCCCTGAATGACAGTTCGTCAACTGTAAATCGGCTTTGAGAAACTTTTGCGCGGCGTCGGATAACTTGTCAAAAATTTCCTTTGCGGACTTCTGTTCCGACGACCCCGGCTCGTCACATATAAACAAGGAAATCTTGTCATCCCAGCCGACCTCCCGGACAAGCCATTTGATCGTTTTGTAGGTTTCAACTACATCGGACGATTCGCAGGTGCACAATACCGTCACCCATGTACACTTCCTGATCAACTCTTTGGCCGAATCGCCAAACGAATGGTCGAAACTGATCAGCAGAATATCGTTATCCTCAGCCAGCTTGTTCAGTTCAGGAATTAACATTCCGCCCGAAATTTCAGTTTCAGCGATAATCGTTTGATTAAAACTGCCGTTTTGTTCGTTGTATTCTCCAAGCAGTTTGGCTTCACAGCAATCAAGCTCTATCACGGCCACATTTTCTTCCTGACCGTTAAGATGTCGCACGTAAGAATTCAACCGCCTCCGGTGATCGGCCAGATGGTCCGCAAACACCGCCTCTCCCAGCAGAATATCCGGTATGCCATTTGGGTTTTTATCTTCGACCGCGCACAAAGGCTCCTCCACGTAACCGCTCTGCTTGGCCGGGTTAGGTGGAACCCGGCGAGGCCGATCACCGCTGTCTGAGTCTGGCTGCGAAAGAAAAAAATGCGATATAGACCCGATCCCACGCCTCGGCCGGGCCGTCTGTGATGGTGACCCTGACCTTGTCATTTCACCTCTAGTACGGAGTTATATTCACCAAATTCATTGGCTTCGATATGTTGATTATAGGGATCTTCCTGCCACCGGCCGTCAACCACGTACCGATAACGATACATGCCCTTGGAAAGCCCCAACTCGACCGACCAGCCGCCTTTTCCGCCTTTGGCAATCATCGGCGTACGATCCGGCTGCCAACCATTGAAATCACCAGCCAAATACACCGATTTGGCCTTCGGATACAGCGCTACAAACTCGACCTTGCCTTGATTTTGGCGAGTACCGTAAAACTCGTCGATCTTCTCCTGAATGGTGGCTTCTTTTTTCTGCTCCTGCGCCGGTTTGGAGCCTAACAACGCTTGCGATTCGGCAATCAATTCATTCGCCGTCTTACTAATGGCGCGCAGTTGACTGTCAACGCTTTCGACAGCCTGTTTGGACGCCCCCAGCTTCTCCACTTCGATAATTTCCCTCGCCAGGGCCATAAAATCCTGCATTCCTCTGCTACTCGGATCGTACTCCGTTATAGGCTGACCAAAACTGGCAGCCTCTTTGAGCTTGGTATTGAAATTGATAATAGCCCCAAACATATCGGGGAGATGATGTTTCTTCAGCTCGTTTAACACCTCACGAGCTAGTTTTGTACGCACATCATACATACTCGGCAGGATACGGAATACAATGGGCTGTTGGCATTGCTCCCGAAGAACCGCCAGCGTCTCCAATTGCCTGCTCAGGCCGTGCAACGCGAAATAACCTGTTTCAACCGGGATGATAACTTCATCGGATGCCCGCAGAGCATTAAATGTGAGCAGACCGACGCTGGGTGGACAATCGATGATGGTGTAATTATATTGTTCCGATATGTCATCCAAAGCAGCTCGCAGACACTCCTCACGGCGATCCTTCCCTGCTAGTTGCGGTTCAAGCGCCGCTAATTCGATTCCGGCGGGCGCCAGATCGAAATTTTGAGAGATTTGCCAGATAATATTCTTCAGTGGGAGCGGATTGTCCGAGTGCGCAGAAATCAAGACATCATAAATGGTGTTTTCAATCTGATCTTCCGGTATCGCCAGCCCTACCGAGCAGTGCGTTTGCGGATCCATATCGACCAATAACGTTCGTCGCCCCTGAGCCGCCAGACAAGCTGCTAAGTTCATTGCTACTGTGGTTTTACCGCAACCACCCTTTTGATTAATAACCCCAATAGTACGCATAAAACACCTCATCTCTCCCGACCTCGATATGCCAAAGTCCACCCAAACTTGCGAAAAATTTTGTCAAACGACGAATTCTCCACAGCAATCCAAGACTAAGAGGCCATGGCAAAAAGGGTCAATAAAGCCCCATATCAGCACCAAAAACGTATATTCGCTCATTTCGACATGGGCTTTAAGGAAGCACGCCACAACGCAAAACGGCCACAACTAGAGTCAACAACTGCTGTTACATTCGATACGTTAATGCTATACCTTTCCCTTCGGCAAAAACAGTGTAAAAACTTTATTTTTTATCGGACTGGAGGAATTTTACGGTCATTGTTAGTACTGATAAGGCCGAATGGCAGATTCACGGGGAGATGATATTGCCGGGCAATTATCTGTAGATACGGTTAACCTCTTGTATTTCAATCAGTTACAGTATCTGGCTGTAATGGAGGATCAGCCGTTGCAGTCATTTTCAGTGGTGTTACCTGGTGTTTATTCCCGTCACCGCCGGCTGAATAGAGACGGCTGTTCCTGCCTGAAATAAAACAGTCGGTTTGTTAGTTACTCACGTCGATGTTGTTTTGTTTTTTCGTTACGAGCTGTTGTTTTGCTGGAGGCAAAATGAGTGGTGGTGTTGTAAGTCGTTATTTTTGGTGATGGGAAATTGCTGTAAGTCTTTATTTTTGGTTGTGTGGAATTGATGTAAGTGCTTATTTTACGTTGTTGGAATTGATGTAAGTGCTTATTTTTGCGTAACGATTATAACGATTAGGCAAGAT
>CAZICK010000043.1:0-31967 GCA_964537505.1 uncultured Pirellulales bacterium | reverse complement strand
CAATTCCAACAACGTAAAATAAGCACTTACAGCAATTCCCCATAACGAAAAATAACGACTTACGTCATCCCCCTCGCGAAAAAAACAACGACTTACAAACAAAAATTGGCTGCAAACAAGCCATTCATCCGAAATATCAATATACCGTTGGAGAACGGATAGGCAGTGTCCGTCTAGACAGATAATGCTGCTCTATGGTGTTTGCCGGTGGAAAACGGCAGATAGTAGTGTGTAACCTCCTGTATTTCAGGCAGTTAGACAACACTTGAACACGCATATCATGTAAATGAAGCTTGTCGGGCAAACAAGCGCTGTTTTTATAATACTCTGCAATTAAAAGGTTTACATCAATAATCATGATGCCTCCCACGGGGACGGAGTCTGTCCAGCCGGACAGATTAACGATAAGCGGGTTGTAGATGAACGAAATTATTATCGAGCCAAATCGCAATGTAAGTCGTTTCTGGAAAGAGCTTTGGGATTATCGTGAGCTTTTCTTCTTCCTCGCCTGGCGGGACATTGTAGTACGATACAAGCAGACCGTTATTGGTATCGCCTGGACCATAATTCGGCCTTTACTGACGATGATCGTTTTAAGCATAGTATTCGGCCGAATCGCCAAGCTACCATCCGATTTGCCCTATCCGATCCTGGTTTTCGCAGCCATGCTGCCTTGGCAGTTCTTTAGCAACACCCTCAGCGCCAGCGGTATCTCGCTGATTTCCAACACAAACATGATCACCAAGGTCTATTTCCCACGTATCATCATTCCCAGTACTGCTATGGTGGTTAGCCTGGTCGATTTTTTGATCTCTTTAGTGATTTTCATGGGTTTGATGCTCTGGTATGGCGTTTGGCCTGACGGGAAAATTGTGGTTCTGCCGCTTTTATTGCTGCTTGCGGCGATGACCTCACTGGGGGCAGGGTATTGGATAACGGCTCTAAACGTCAAATATCGGGATTTCAAGCACATTGTACCATTTATTGTACAATTCGGTTTGTACATATCACCCGTGGGGTTCAGCAGTAGCGTAGTGCCGGAGAAATGGAGGTTGCTCTACTGTATTAACCCTATGGTGGGAGTTATTGACGGTTTCCGCTGGGCGATGCTGGGAGAAGAAATCGATCTTTATCTGCCGGGATTCCTGCTTTCTATGGGTCTTGGCATGTTACTATTTGTCAGTGGAGCGTGGTTTTTCACGAAAACCGAACATAAATTCGCAGACATAATTTGAGCATATACAAGTGGTTATCGAAGTAAGCAATCTGTCGAAGAAATATATCATCGGTCATCAAAGACAGGGTTCATATCAGACGCTGCGCGATACGCTGGCTCATACCGGCAGAAGCCTCTGGCAACGTTTGCGTCATCCGCTTTCGGTCAATCGTGAAACGGTAGAACTGGAAGAATTCTGGGCTTTGAAGGATGTGAATTTTCAAGTTCAGCAGGGAGACTGTTTGGGCATCATTGGCCGCAACGGTGCGGGCAAATCGACTTTGCTGAAGATTCTCAGCCGGATTACCGAACCTACCACCGGCAGAATACATATCAAGGGTCGCATTGCCAGTCTGCTGGAAGTAGGAACGGGCTTTCATCCGGAACTGACCGGGCGGGAGAACATTTTTCTCAACGGCGCCATTTTGGGTATGACGCGGCAGGAGATCAAACGAAAATTCGATGAGATTGTAGCTTTTGCTGAGGTGGAGAAGTTTCTCGATACGCCGGTTAAGCGTTATTCGAGCGGTATGTATGTGCGTTTGGGATTTGCGGTGGCGGCCCATCTGGATCCGGAGATTCTGATCGTAGATGAGGTGCTGGCCGTCGGCGATGCCGCCTTCCAGAAGAAGTGCCTGGGGAAAATGGGAGAGATTGGTAAAAGTGGAAGAACGGTTTTATTCATCAGTCATCAAATGGGAATGATTGCCCAACTTTGTAATCGGGCCTTGATTCTTAGCGAAGGATGCTTGATAAAGCAAGGAGAAACCGAAGGAATCATCTCCACTTACCTCAAAGAGGTTAACTATTCACAGAACAATCAGTTCATTAAAGAAGATATAGTAGATAACGACAGACCAATTTATATCACAGAATGTAGCACAGTCAATCAATCAGATGTATTCACTTCAGAATTTAGCCATCGAGAGCCGATTTGCCTAAGTATTAGAGGTAAGATTAACAAGTGCTCTGAAGATTATCAAATATTTGTAGCAGTTCAAGATCAACAAAATAGGCGAATTTTAACTACACGGAATATTCTTGAGGTATCTTCTCAAGAAACGCCAATAAACTGGCAAGCAACAATACTTATACCATCGCCATTTTTAGCGCCAGGTACCTATTCCTTTATCGTCACCATTTATGTACCAAAACCACAGGTTATTGAAAGATTAGATCAAGTTTGTAGATTTACAGTTATAGACATGGGCAGCGAGTTTGCTGCATTCGAAGGTTTAGGTTATGGTTGTGTATTTGCTGATTGCAAATGGCATTTGCATTACTGCTCTGATTCACTCTCGGGAACATTTTTGGATCCACAGGCAAAGATATGAGAAAAAATATTTTGATTACCTTGGTCAGAGATATCTGTCGAAGAATTGGCTTCGATATCGTGAGATGTTCGTCAGACCATAAACAGATGGATTACCCAATAGACTTTAGTGATCAAGATATTAACTTGATTAATAAGGTTCGACCATTCACCGCAACATCTCCAGAAAGGATCTATTCACTTTGTGCCGCAGTCAGATATGTTGTTTCTCACCAAATCCCAGGAGACATTGTTGAATGTGGCGTTTGGAAAGGTGGAAGCATTATGGCTGCTATGCTAACCTTACTAGAGCTTGGAGATACATCTCGCCATCTTTACCTATTTGACACATTCGAGGGGATGACAGGGCCTAGTGAACACGATGTCGCTTTAGGAAATAGAGTTGCTCTAGATATTTACAGAGAAAAACAGAAAAACAACGGGAAGTGGGTATATTCACCGATAGAAGAAGTCAAGAATCGCTTATACAGTGTTGAATATGACCACGAAAAACTCCAATTCGTAAAGGGTAGAGTAGAGGATACCTTGCCCGATAAAGCTCCACAGACTATTTCTCTTTTGCGGCTTGATACAGATTGGTATGAATCGACTCGGCATGAGCTTATCCATCTGTTTCCTCGTTTGTCTAAAGGTGGCGTAATTATTATTGACGATTATGGGGAATGGGCTGGAGCAAGGAAAGCGACAAACGAGTACATGCAGCAAAACAATATTAAAATCTTTCTTAGCAGAATTGATTACACCGGTCGAATCGGCATCAAACTCTAAAAGAAGAATATATTAGCAACAAGCCCAAGTCAACTTTATCATGTTCTATCTCCATAACACAATATTTCAAAGTACCAAGATTATCTTGGAAATCCTCTCAGACCTAGAGTTTCGATTCTCCATCCCTGGTAAACCACAAAAATGGAGAGCACGTTATTTGAGATTTATGCAGACGGAATTTGCAGGGCATTTTTACATGGGGCATCAAATCTACATAAGAAATCGGGGCAATCTATCACTAGGAAATCGCTGTGCTATAGGTAGTTTTGCTCGTATTTGGAATTATGCTCCCATAAGGATAGGAGATGATTTTATCACAGCAGGCGGAATAACCTTAAATTCTGGTACACATGATCCTGTCACAATGACCCCTCAAGGAAAGGAAATAAATATTGGTTCTCGCGTCTGGTGTGGAATGAATGTGACAATACTCGCTGGTGTTACCATTGGGGATGATGTTGTGATTGGCGCTGGCAGCATAGTGGTGAAAGATATCCCTAGTGGCTGTACGGTAGGGGGTGTGTGCGCCAGAAAAATTCGAGATATAGATCGAACGAATATAGAACTCTGGCAACCTTTTGATTGGAACCAATATTAAGCATGCCCTCGATAGATTTTATTAAGCAAACTATCATATCAACCCTAACCAACCGGCAACTAGACTTGGCCCGCAGGATTTATTCCATGAGGTTGCCAACTTATCAGAAGGTTTGCAATCTCATTCTAGGCGTACATCCGAAAAATACGATCTTTTCATTCAATTATCATAATGTCACCCATATTAACAGCTTTCTATTGAAGATTAAGAAAAATCTTTCAGGAAGTGAATATATTGTCGCTGATATTGGAGCAGGTCGAAGTCCATACTACGACTATTTTTCTGAGAATGTATCTAGATATATTGCTATCGATGTCTCTGAAAGTTTACCAAAAAATGAGACAAGGCGAATTGAACAGATTCCAGGCTTTGCCGAAAACATTCCATTAAGGGACTCTACAGCAGATATTGTATTGTGTAATCAGGTACTTGAACATGTTGTAGATCCTTTAATGACAGTTAGTGAACTGTACCGCATATTGAAATCTGGCGGTAAGTGCGTTGGGTCAGTTCCCCATGTGTGTCCCGTGCATTTAGAGCCGCATGATTTTCGTCGCTATACAGATTTAGGGCTAAAGCAATTACTAGAAGATGCTGGATTCTCGGATATAAGTGTTGAAGGCAATTCGGGAGTCTACTCGACAGCGGTTTTGATGATTGCGATGGATTGGATGCTAACCTACAGAAAAGAAGGTGAACCTCAGGAATTCTCGACGTCCAAGGCATTGCTGCTCTCTCCAATCGTTGGCTTGATGAATGTAACTGGTATGATTCTAGACAAAATTCTGGGCAATAAACATAGAACCCCTGCAAATCTGTGTTGGATAGCAACGAAACCACTCGGTTAATAAGGCAAAATCGACCAACTTTATTGGATGAGAACCTAAAATCAGATAAGTATATGTATGTACAACCTCATTAAGCAAACTGTCAAATCAGCTCTAACCGAACACCAGCTAAATCTGGCACGTAAGGCTTATTCCCTGGGACTGCTTGCCTATGACGACGTTAGGGTGAATATACTCGGCCAAGTTTTTCCTTTGAAACCGACTGTGCTCAATTTGCTGGTTAATGATATATGCAACTCGCGTTGTCAGATGTGTTCTGTCTGGAAACAGAAACGAGACAAGGAATTCACCCCAGATGAGCTATCGTTAATCCTTAGTGATCCCTTGTTTAGCAATTTGCGGTACGTGGGAGTTAGCGGAGGCGAGCCGACTTTGCGCGGAGATCTACCAGAGATATATCGCGTCTTAATACAGAAGCATCCTCTCCTGCATGGTACAGGGATTATTACCAACGCTATTCGCAAGGACGATGTCATTGCCAGGATTCTAGCGTCTGCAAAGATATGTCGGGGGGCCGGCGTGCCCTTTAATGTTATGGTCTCACTGGACGGCATTGGAGAGGTTCATGATCGTATCAGGGGATATGAAGGGAATTTTGAGAATGCAGTTAAGGTTATCCACTACTTTCGAGATGAGACAGATATTCTCATTTCAATTGGCTGCACCATTACGAAAGATAATGTCTGGCATGTGGATGAGGTTCTGGATTTCTGCCGGAGTGAAGGTGTATATGGCCGCTTCCGGGTAGCTGAATTCATTCGAAGATTACATAATGAGGACCAATCGGAGTTTATTCGCAACTTTAGCGAGCATGAGGCCTATCATATAGGGTTGTTTTTTGCGAAGCTGGAGTATAGCTATGAGAAGTCTGCGAAAATCAAACGCACATATCGTAGTATTCGACGGATGTTATTAGAAGGAGCTGAACGGTCAACCAAGTGTCATTGGCAAAGCACAGCGGTCACGCTTGATTGTAGGGGACACCTCTTGTATTGTGCTCCCCGCTCTCCAGTCCTCGGCAGTTGTTTAGAGGAATCGGCTCGTGGGCTTTATTGGAGGAATATCGGGAAGCGAAAGGCGATTATAGAGAATGATTGTTGTAACTGTATTCATGATTATCACGCTGACGAAACAATCAGTGAACTGCGGGCCGGCATAAAGGATAGAAGCTGGCGGCGGCTTTTGTCGCTTGACAAGGCTTTGGCCAAGGCCAAGAACAATGAGTTTTCACGATCTGGTTTTCATCGCAACTACGAACCGCACAAATTTCTGATTATTGGGTGGTATGGCACTGAAACGGCTGGAGACAAGGCTATCTTGGGGGAGATTATCTATCAGATTCGAGAGAAACATCCTGGTTCTCGAGTTGTGCTTGCTAGTTTGAACCCATATCTTTCACAGTGGACAGTGCGAGAACTTGGACATACCGATGTAGAAGTCATCCCAACCTATAGTGCCACGTTTTGGCATCATACGAGCATAGTGGATGAGATCATAATGGGCGGAGGCCCATTGATGCATCTGGAGCAGTTGGGAGTAGTGTTATGGGCTTTTATGAGAGCTAAGAAAGCGGGGCATAACACACGAATAGAGGGTTGTGGGATTGGTCCCCTGGGTCACGGTCAGAAATATCAGGATGCAGTTAAGTTTATTTTGCGTTTAGCAGATACTATTGAACTTCGTGATTCTGCTTCGGTAGCTTGGGCAAAGTGTATGATAGGGCGTGACGACATCATAAACAGCGGAGACCCCGCAGTTCGATTTGCCAACAGATGGATGAGTCAACATCTCACTTCCGAAAGAGCCCCTTTTCTGAATTTATATCTACGAGACTGGACTACAGAGTACCGAGGATGTTTGACAGACAGGGAATTTGAGGAAACGAAGGCGCAGTTTCAGGAGCAACTGGGGGAATGGATTCATGAAGTTTGTGTTCAATTGGATATTCGCCCCCGATTATTAGCTATGCATCACTTTTGTATCGGTAATGATGATCGCGATTTTAATCGCCGTTTTGCACGGACTTATTTATCAACCTTGAATCCTGTCGTAGAGTTGGCTCCTTTTTCGGTTCAGGAAATCCTGGCTTCTATGCAAGAGGGGACGCTGTCTTTATGTATGCGATTTCACTCTGTGATATTTGCCAATACTTTAGATGTCCCTTTTTTCGCAATCGACTATACCCAGGGAAGCAAAATATTTGGTTACATGGCGGATCATGGCCGCCTTGACCGAATGGTTTCTGCAGGAGACGTAGCAAAGGGGAGATGGCGTTCGATTCTAAGAAAATCGAAAGTTGCCGATAGCCTTAACGCTCAATAGTTCGTGACGGTGTTGCATATTAATCACTTGAATAAAGCCAAAATAGTATGAAAATACTACATATATGTGCGCAAGATTACGGCGGTGCGGGTACTGCCGCCCGGCGATTACATCTTGGGCTAAGGTCGATTGCCGTGGAATCGAAGATGCTGGTTTTGCACAGCTTCTCGTCGGATACGGACATCGTCGAGTTCAGAGAGGATAACAATTTTCTTGTGCGCCAGTGGAAGAAATGTCGCCGCATGTTGATTTCATCTGCATTCAATTCTTACAGAGATACTCGCCCAAATGGTCTCGAAATGTTTTCTGATGACAGATCAGTTTATGATATAAGTAAACACACACTTGTGAAAGAAGCTGATATTATTCACTTGCACTGGATTGCGGGAATGGTTGATTATATGGAGTTCTTTCCAAAAGTCATTAACAAACATATAGTTTGGACTTTACATGATATGAACCCATTTACTGGAGGATGCCATTACGCAGGCGATTGTACTAAATACAGGTGTAACTGTCACTCATGTCCCCAATTAGGATCGGCAAGCTCAAACGATTTATCTAAAAGGATTTGGGATAGAAAAGAAAAATGCTATAAGGGAAAGAGGATTCACGTTGTAACACCCAGTAAGTGGTTGGAAGATTGTGCCAGGCAGAGCCAATTATTTAGGAAGTTTCAAGCTGATGTTATTGCAAATGGTCTGTCAACATATACATTCGCAGAGCGTGAGAAGCAATATTCACGAGAGCTGTTAGGTTTACCTAAAGATAAAATACTTATCTTGTTTGGTGCACAATCAACGACCAACGCAAGGAAAGGCGCATCTTATTTAATAAAAGCTTTAATGTTGCTTAGAAATAGAGTTAGTAATTTTAATATTGGTTTAATTATTTTCGGCGGCGGACCTTCTACTCTTTTGAAAGATGTTGAGTTTCCCGTTTATTCCTTAGGAACTATACGGGATGAATTACTTTTGTCTGTTTGCTATAGTGCAGCTGATATGTTTGCTCTTCCTTCTTTGGAAGACAATTTTCCAAATATGGTTCTTGAGTCTTTTGCCTGCGGAACTCCTGTTGTTGGTTTTGATATTGGAGGGATACCAGATATGGTAAGGCCGGGAGAAACAGGTCTTTTGGCACAAACAAGGAATGCCGAGGAATTGGCTGAACAGATAAAATGGATGATATATCATCCGAAAGAACGTAAGCAGATGGGATCAAATGCGCGAAAGGTAATAGAACAAGAATATACTCTTGAGATTCAAGCTAAACGTTATCAGAAACTTTATAGTTCATTGAGCGAGACATAAAGTAAGTTCCATGTGTTGTCCGACTTTAAGAGAATTACCTGCTCCAGCCGTGAGCATCAACCCGTTGGATAATTGAGCCGTATGATTCGAAAATTGGCTGATGTGTTTTTAGGAGTACTTGCTCCTTAGCGTGAGTTCCGCGGCGCCCGACTCATTCGCAGGGATTCCCGCCATCCGAATGTGCTTTTGGGGCCTGGCGCCCGTATCCTGGGCAACTGCCGGATCGGCGCCGGCGTGGTGGTTTACGACCATACCAAACTTAAGGACTGCACCGTCGGCCGTCACACCTATTTCGGCCGCGATTCCTGTATCCATCAATGCACTATTGGCTCTTTTTGTTCGGTCAGTCAGGGTGTGCATATCGCTATGGGCCGTCATCCCACCGGCAACTACGTATCGACTTCCCCGGCGTTTTATTCTCCCCGGCCCAGCACTGAGATTAGTTTTCGTATCGATGAAAGTTTCCAGGAATATCTGCCCGTGACCATCGGCAATGATGTCCTGATCGGATTACATAGCATTATTATGGACGGTGTTACCATCGGCCACGGTGCTATCATTGGCGCCGGTTCCGTTGTTACCAAGGACATACCGCCCTATGCCGTGGCCGCTGGCGTCCCCGCCCGTGTCATCCGCAAACGTTTTACCGATGAGGACATCGCGTTCCTGTTGAATCTGTGTTGGTGGAACCGGGACGATGACTGGATTCGACAACATGCCACAGCTTTTAGCGACCTGCATCTCTTAAAGCAAATTATCGATGGTGAACCTGCCTCATAAAAAACCAACGCCGCAGTTGCAAAAACTTCAATCGGCCCGGCATCTCGGCGACAATACGATTCGGGATGTTCGTATTTTGTGATGTTGACTTTCCTGACCATAGCGGATATATTGTCGAACCACAAGAAGGCAGATAATAAAAAAGCAATCTGAGTGGATGTAAAACGGACGCGCAGCCTTTTCAATACAGGCTCAAATGTTTATATAACCCGTTATACAACAAGCACTTGGCCGAGTGGCGGAATTGGCAGACGCTGGGGACTTAAAATCCCCTGCCCGCAAGGGCGTGCGGGTTCAAGTCCCGCCTCGGCTATTATTAGGTGGCAGGCAAGCCGCAACAGGCAGCTTCCGTCGCACCTTGCGGAGATTTTAGTTTCCTGACTCTTCCGGATGGTATCCGATAAAGTGGAAGAATCGGCTGGTGTTGAACGTCGGCACTCCCAGTGCCGCTCCGTTTTGACGGACCTCGGCATACAGTTGTGAGCTTGCTTGAGCTGTCATATAAGCAACCGCGGCTGGTGTATTTCTTTCCATATCCTCCTCTGGCGGCCGGACGGGAGTCTCTGTCTCCTTACCCAATACCAGAAAATCCGTATCCACCGAGACGGCTTTGGTTACCTGACCGCCCCATGCGGTTATCAAATTGGCGATCTGCTCTTTGCCGTCGGAATCAATCTTCCCATCCCCATTGAAATCGAATTCGCCCGCTACGCAGAATTGATATTTCTTATCCTTATCCCAGATCAAATTAGCGATAACATCACCCTTCATAATCGGGTTAGTCGGGTCGTACTGGGTAATTCGGCACTTGCTGATCGAGTCCATAATCTCGATAACTTCCAGGGTTGCTTTACCTTCGCCGCTTTTGGGAATTGACTGATAACTGTCATAAACGGTAAACGTCAGCCCGCGATATATATGATCGTTTTTGGCCAGGTCAATATAAGCCAGTTTATCGCGAGCATTAACCGACACCACCGCTCCATCCGATTTGAGCGCCGCTGTCTCCATCTCAGGACTTGGTCGAATCAACCTTACTATCTCTTCCAGTTCCAGTAATTTGCTTTCGCACTTATCGAGGTTTAACTGCACTTGTGCCATTCGTTTAGTCAACAGATCATTTTCAGTATTTAATTTCGTCTTTTCACTCTCGTACGTGCTGAGCATTGCCTCGTAGCCCTTTGTCTGCTCGCTAAAACGCTGTTTGTAAATTTCCTCGTATGTTAGAGCCGCTTTGCTTTCCTTCCCCAGATCCAGGGTTGACTGGGCGATGAGCTGATCACTCGCCGCTATTTTCTGATCATAGAGTTGTTTGAGATTTTCTTTGTCGGCATCAGCCTGCATATACCGTTCCGCCCAGGCGTCTCTTTCCTTGATTAGTGACTCCACAATATTAGCCAGCCCGGCCGCCGGATCCGCCTCTTGCGGATTACTCAGGGCCGTGGGCAGCTTCTCCCAAATCGGACCAAGCCGCTTATCCATATTCACCTTGGCGCCCACCAGCGAAAAGTTCTGCAGATCCGCTCCCGCGACAAGCCCGCACAGATACTTCATATCCGCACTGAGTTGGCCCAGCACCGTCTTGTTCATCTGGATAAGTGGCCGGACCTCCCTCAGCTCTGCGTCATTGCCGAACTTCTCCAGTTCCGTTATGGCCCTGTCCCGCCCCTTGTCCAAACCTGAGTTACTGACGAACATCCACACCGCAAAAACCGCGCTCGCCAGAAACAGTATTACAAATACCACCAACGCATAAAGCATACCGCTGCCACTGTCTGTGCTAGCCTTGGAAACAGCCATAATTGACTCCTATGGTAAAACTTCTTTAATTTTGTGATTTTGCCATTCCAGCGAGCGACCAACGGGAGTGGTCCTTTGCCAACCATCTGGAACAGAAAAAGTGGCTATGCCACCTCCTATGGGAAAACTTCTTTAATTTCGTGATTTTGCCATTCCAGCGAGCGACCAACGGGAGCGGCCCTTTGCCAACCATCTGGAACAGAAAAAGTGGCTATGCCACCTCCTATGGGAAATATTTTCTTCCGTCATGCATCAGCCGGCCGCTCAAATCAACCGCGCCGACTATCTACGGAGGGCCTCATAATCTTTTACCATTCTTACAGAAAAACCCTCTAACGTCAACAAAAAAACCACCGCTCCACTCTCACCGCAGTATTTTTTGACCATCATACATCCAAATATTGGCCGTCTGACCGATTCCATGGGTTTTTTGGGGCTAATTTCCCTTGAACATACATTTATCCTATCGTAGCGATTTTACCTCCACGACTGCAACATAAAAGAAATAATGCTTGACGGTCTGTTTGTATAACTTTAGTGTATCCCTACAGTTGTGTGCATTAGTCGATTCTCGCCCGAAAGACGCCAACCATGACCAAAAGCCTGTATATCATTGACGGCCATGCTCAGATATACGCCGCCTTTTATGCGCCTATCGCTGCCAATTTCACCGCTCCCGACGGTGAACCGACCAAAGCCACATTTATTTTCACCAATATAGTCCTCAAACTGCTCCGCGAGCGTCAGCCGGACATGCTTGTCGTGGCCATGGACGCAATCGGACCCACGTTTCGCCACGAAATATTCCCCGACTACAAGGCCAACCGCCCGCCAATGCCGGACGATCTGCCCGTTCAGATCAGCCGAATCGAAGATATCCTCACCGCAATGCGAATTCCCATCCTCCGCCAAGCCGGATACGAGGCCGATGATATCATCGGAACCATGACCCAACAAGCCCGCAAAAAAGATTTGCAGGTATATATCTGCTCTAAAGACAAGGACTTAGAACAATTATTGGGCGAGCGGGTCGCCATGTACGACCCGAAAAACGACGCTGTACTGGATACAGCCACCCTGCTGGAAACCAAGGGCATCAGACCTGAGCAAGTTGTGGACATCCTGGCCCTTCAGGGTGACAGCGTGGACAACATCCCTGGTATCCCTGACGTCGGCCCCAAAACCGCCCTCCAGTGGATACAAAAATATGGCTCGTTGGATCAGTTGTTAGCCCATAAAGACGAGATCAAGGGCAAACGCGGCGATAACCTCCGAGCCGGCGCCGAACAACTCGAGCTGTCCCGCCGGCTGGCTACCATCGATTGCCGGATGCCGTTGCAAATCGACTTCGAGGACCTGGCCGTAAAGGGTTTTGACCTGCCGGCACTGGAAAAAATATTTCGTAAACTCAGTTTTCGCAAACAGTTAGAACAATTATCAATTCCTGCCGATACCGCCGAAACCACCGCCCTCAAGACAGATACCACCGGGGCCTCGGCCTCCGGAACCGATACCACCGAACCTGCCGCTGCCACCCCGGCAGAGTCGCAATATATCCTGGTGAACACTTCCGAGGCATTTGAAGATTTCTATGCGCAGCTAAGCCGCCAAAAAACATTTGCGATTGATACTGAAACCACCAGTATTAATCCGGTGGCGGCTCAATTGGTAGGGCTGAGTTTTTCCTGGCAACCCGCCCAGGGCTGGTATTTGCCGGTCAGAGCTCCACTGGGCCAGGAATGCCTCGATTACCAGCACACCCTGGACAGATTGCGACAAGTCCTTGCTAATCCTGAAGTTAAGAAAACCGGGCAGAACATCAAATATGACATGATCGTCCTTCGCCGCTGCGGCGTGGAACTGCGTGGCGTCGATTTTGACACCATGGTAGCCTCGTATGTACTTGACAGTGTCCGTACCAGCCACAGCCTTGACAACCTGGCAATGGACTATCTGGACCATGAAACCATTAAACTGGCAAGTCTGCTGGGAAAAGGCAAAAATCAGCTTACCTTTGACATGGTCGATCTCCGGCAGGCGGCCGACTATGCCGCGGAGGATGCCGAGGTTACCTGGCGGCTGAGACAGTTGTTTGACAGCAGATTGACAACTGACGAGCAGTTGAAAAAACTCTTTCACCAGGTGGAGATGCCTTTGGTGGAAGTCTTGGCCGAGATGGAATACCACGGAATTGCCCTGGAGACCGCCTGGCTAAGGAAGCTGAGCACCCGGATCAGCGAACGGCTGGAGCAGTTGACAGACCAGATTTACAAGGAAGCTGGATGCGTTTTTAATATCGATTCGCCCAACCAATTGGCTCGGGTGCTTTTTGACAGGATCGGACTAACACCGGCCAAGAAGACAAAAACCGGCCTCTCGACCGATCAGGAAGTGCTCGAGATGTTAAGTTCCCAGCATCCTGTTCCGTTGTTAATGCTTGAGTACAGACAACTTAGCAAACTTAAGAATACCTATGTGGACAAGCTACCCTCGATGATATGCCCGGATACCTCCCGCATACACGCTTCCTTCAATCAGACGATAACCGCCACCGGACGGCTCAGCAGCAGTAACCCCAATCTGCAGAATATCCCTATCAGGACGCCGCTGGGCCAGGAAATTCGTCGTGCCTTTGTTCCGCAGGGTGATGATGAGGTCATACTCGCCGCTGACTATTCGCAGATAGAGCTGCGACTGCTGGCCCACTTCAGTCATGATGCGGCCTTGGCGGAAGCCTTCAGAACAGGTCAGGACATCCACCGGTTCGTTGCCGCTCAGATTTACGATATACCACCGGATGAAGTGGCCCAGGTTCAGCGTGCCAAGGCCAAGGCGGTCAATTTCGGCATAATCTATGGCCAGACTGCTTACGGGCTTTCGCGGGGTATTGGAATCCCCGTTGATGAGGCCCAGCGTTTCATTAACGATTATTTTGACCGCTATCCTGAGATCAGAACATTTATCGACAACATCGTAACTCAAGCCAGAAAAGATGGTTATGTCAGCACCATCCTGGCCCGGCGTCGTGTGATCCCGGATCTGGCCAGTAAAAACGCCAATCGACGCAAACTCGCCGAGCGAATGGCGGTCAACACCGTTGTGCAGGGATCGGCCGCGGATTTGATAAAGGTAGCTATGATAAACATTTACCGTCGAATCAAACAAGAAAACCTGGCAATGAAAATGATCCTACAGATCCATGACGAGTTGGTTTTTGAACTGCCTGCCGATAGAGCCAAACAATACAGCCAAATTATCCAGACAGAAATGGCTCAGGCCATAAAACTGGATGTGCCGGTCACCGTAGATGTGGGATGGGGCCGGAATTGGCTGGAATGTAAATGATTTATCATCAGGGTATTGTTTGAAGTGGAGGGGTTTGTTACAATGCGTTTTTCAGGATGCTGGCGGAATGTTGGGTAGGCACTGACTTGACGGAGTTCATCGAGGTCCGCGTACCAAAAATTCAGCCCCCGATGTGACAATCGGGGAATTTTACGTAGTCCTTGCAGGGATGGAGCGCACCCCATCGGTCTTTCTTGGCAGGAATTTATGTTTTATGGTGTTACCGGGTACTGATTTGCTGTTTGGTCCGGTCAGATTGGCGTGTCTTCTTTTCTGGTTTTATTTTTGCATGCACCTGACACAACGTTTACAGCCCAGCGGCCTGATGCCCAAAAAACATAAACAAGTCTCCAGTATATTATTGCTTCTGACGGGTCCTTTGTACGTATTTGTGCTGTTTGTCGTTGATGTGGTCAGAAAAAAAGACGACCAGGGGATATCGCTCATCGAGTCAATAGGCCTGGCGTTTGACAAATTGCTGGGGAGAAAAATCAGATCTTCAACCCGCGGGCAAAACAAATTCCCCGTCACCCTGGTCGATTCATCCGGTAGAAATCTTTCCGACATATACAATCGGGCCAAGTTGGATCATAACGGAGCCAGCGCCCTTGAAGTTACCGAAGAGATTATTGGTGATGCGATACAGCAACTATCCAGTGACATCCTGATCAACCCGACAAGCACTTTGGCCTGCAGCGTCAGATTTCGAATCGACGGTATGTTGCGGAATATTTGTGAACTTGACACCCAGGTAAGTACACATGTCATCAACAGTATCAAGGTTATATCCGGCATGGATATTGCCGAAAAACGCCGACCCCAGGATGGCGCTTTTATGGCCAAGACGCCCAAAGGCGATATATCCTTTCGCGTAGCAAGTGCCGGAATCCTCCACGGAGAAAAACTCTCGATAAGACTGCTAAATCAGCTTGGCGCTCCCCTAACGCTCGAAGATATTGGAATGTCACAGGACGACCATAAGATCATTACCAGTACGATCTCCCGGCAGAATGGCATGATCCTCGTGTGCGGTCCCACCGGCAGCGGCAAAAGCACAACATTGTATGCCATGCTCCGCCAGATAGATTTTGATGTTCGCAACGTGATTACCATTGAAGATCCCATCGAATATGCCATACCGCAAGCCAGCCAGATTGAAATCAACCCCAAGGCGGGCATCACCTTTGCGAAAACCCTCCGTAGCGTCCTGCGGCAGGACCCGGACGTGATTTCTATCGGCGAGATACGCGACGAAGAAACCGCCACCATAGCGCTGCAGGCCTCCCAGACCGGACATCTTGTCCTTGCCACCCTCCACAGTAGTAGTAACAAAGGATCGCTGGTACGACTTATGGACCTCGGCATAAAACCCCTTCTATTGGCCTCGGCACTGGATGTGATTATGTCCCAGAGACTCGTGCGAAAGCTGTGCGACGATTGTAAACGTCCGGATAATCTCTCGGATGCGCAGATCTCGCGTCTGACCGCGAAAAAGATAGATTCTCATACGGTTATGCGAGCCGCCGGTTGCCGAAATTGCGGCTGGACCGGCTACCGGGGACGAACCGGAGTTTTTGACATTACCGTTCTTGATGGCAAGATAAAAGCTCAATTAATTGACGAAAGATTGTCCATAGGAGAATTCCAAAAGGAAGGTGACGAACAGGGCAGAACCTGTATGCAAAAACAGGCTATTCAAATGGTCCTCACCGGAAAAACCTCACTTGAGGAAGCAAAAAGGGTGATTTCTAATTTGGGATAAGGTTGGCTTTGTTATGTTATTTCTATTGACCATAATAACCGGTGCTGTCTTTGCCGTGATCGGCCGAAAAAAAGGGTTCGTCACCGTATGGACCCTGCTTTTCAACCTCTTGATTACCATTTACCTGAGCGTAATGCTAAGCCCCACTATCGTCGGGTACATCCCCGCTCTCGACACCAGTTATTATCATGCCCTGTGCATACTGGCGGTGGCAATGTTCGTTTTTACCAGTACTAACCTCTTGGTAGGAATGTACTTCTCGGGAGTCTTCTATGTCCCATTGCCGAAAATCTTCAATGGGCTGGGAGCCGGCATCCTTGGTTTTTTCCTTGGTTTCCTTGCCTCCAGTTTTATCTTCTTCATGGTTGGCATTACCCCATTGGCAGATCACCCGACAGTAAAGAATTGGACTGGAGATGCTTCTTTCAACCGAATCAATTCAACGCTCCTGTCCGCGACCAGAAGTGTAAACGGACTATCGGCCCAATGGGACAAACATACCTGCAAATGCGTAATTGACTGGCTTACCAACGGAAAGACAGAAATTCCAAAACCATCTGTAACCACTACCACCAAACAAAAAACTCCTGCTACGGCGACAAAACCTCCCCAGAACTGACACAACACACAGGGCTTGCCAACGACCTGCCGCCAGTAGCTCGCTCGGATACGAATTTTTACGCCAAGTGCCAAAAGGACTGTGAAAAGCTGATTCCGGTACTGCAGCGGCATCTTTGGGCGTAAAAATCGACTTTTTGCGACAATATCAATTTTGACAAGACTCTTATCCAAAAAACAATTAAAGTATTGCCAATGGCCAACGAAAAACCTATAATAGGAATAGTTGGAGCGCCAGGCTCAGGTAAGACTACTGTAGCCGGGCAGTTCGCCGCGATCGGCTGTGGAGTAATCAGTGCCGATCAGATCAACCATGAAGTGCTTAACCGGCCGGAAATAATCGCGCAACTTGTTAAATGGTGGGGCCTTAGCGTTGTTGGAGATCAGGGCCGAATCGACCGCGAAGCGGTGGCGAAGATAGTCTTCGAAAATGCCGAAGAACTCGAAAAACTGACCAGTCTGGTACACCCATTGATCGAACAACGTCAAAATGAGCTTATAAAAATCCTTAAAAACGACCCCAAAATAAAGGCAGTGGTGCTGGATGTACCACTATTGATCGAAAAAAAATACCATAAATTATGCGATTCTATCGTTTTTGTGCAGGCAAATGAGACTATCCGGGCGGACAGACTGGGACGCAGCCGCGGATGGGACAATGAAAAAATAAAAAAAATAGAAAATTTACAATTAGCGCTGGACATTAAGACCGAAATATCCGAATATACCATACGTAACAACTCTAGTATCCCCGTTACAGCCTCTCAGGTTGGTAGAGTTTTAACTTTGGTACTAGGACAAAAAAAGCGGTAAATCGATGCCGTTGTGTATCGCAGGGCAACGCGGACCGGGAAAAGCTGGAGAAGTTGTGGGGGCATGGCGTAGCAGAGGCAGGCTGTTGAGCGGACGTTTAAGATTATCTTGCTGAACATCTCATAAAATGGCGACATCTGTGACATAACGGGTTAGGCCATTACGAAAAGGTGCCTTTTTTGGGGTGAAAAACCCGAATAGCTGTTAGCGTGCTCACAACAATTGAGTTTTCCCGTTTCCCTATTACTCAAACTGACCGCACTGCCGGTGCCTCGCACCTGTTGCCTCCAAACTGAACGATTCGTTAGAATCGGTCGGTTTGAGTAATTATGTATTTACTTATTCTGAAAGCCTTTACAATCAGCCATGCCAGAAATTGTCACCCATTGGGTATAAATAGTGTTTTTTTTTATGCAATTAAGTTGATAGTAACCAGTAGAAGGAGTGATTTGAATGGCTAAAGCCAATACAAAAACAAGAACCTCTAACAAAAAATCCAAAAGAAAACCAGATGCATCGGAAACAAGAACCTCGGCTACAGCCGTCGCGGAAATAGCCCAGAATGATGCGGCCTTAGCTTCGGAGGCCCAGGATCATGCCGTGGCTAAAGAAAAAGGCGATTCTTCGCAAAAACTTCAGGCAATCGACGACGAGACGCACGCCAAGTACGAAGAAGTCAAAAAAGGTGATCTGCACATCACCGATCTGCAAAAATTGTCCGTGGAAGAATTGCACAATTTGGCTAAGCAGGAAGGCCTTACTGAGTACACCGGTTTGAAAAAGCAGGATCTGGTCTTCAAGATCGTCAAAGAGCGAATTCGCCAGAACGGTCTGATGTACGGAGAAGGGGTGCTTGAGCTGCTGCCGGACGGTTTCGGTTTTTTGCGTACGCCCGATTACAACTATTTCCCATGTCCCGATGACATTTATGTCTCCCCATCCCAGATCAGACGTTTCGGATTGCGTAACGGCAATATAGTAGCCGGTCAGATACGACCTCCGAAGGAATCGGAAAAGTACTTTGCCCTGCTACGCGTAGAAGCGGTCAACTATGAAGACCCCGAAGAACTCACCGAAAAGGTCGTTTTCGAAGACCTCACTCCCTTACATCCGGAAGGTCGGCTCATCCTGGAGACTACCCCAAAAGAGATCAATATGCGTATTGTCGATCTGGTTACCCCAATCGGCAAAGGACAGCGAGGTTTGATCGTAGCTCCGCCACGTACCGGCAAAACGGTTCTGCTGCAGAAAATCGCCAACGCCATCACTGCCAACCATCCCGAAGTGTCTCTGATCGTTCTGCTGATCGACGAGCGGCCGGAAGAAGTCACCGAAATGGAGCGGGCCACAGCAGATACCGTGGAGGTCGTCAGTTCCTGCTTTGACGAGCCTGCCAGCCGTCACGTACAGGTCGCAGAAATGGTCATCGAAAAAGCAAAACGAATGGTCGAATATGGCAAGGATGTGGTAATCCTGCTTGACTCGATCACACGTTTAGCACGGGCCTATAACACCGAAGTGCCGCATTCTGGCAAGATACTGACCGGTGGTGTTGACGCAAACGCTTTGCAAAAACCAAAGAAATTTTTCGGCGCCGCACGTAACATCGAAGAAGGCGGTTCGCTCACCATTTTAGCGACAGCACTGATCGACACCGGCTCGAAAATGGACGAAGTGATTTTCGAAGAGTTTAAGGGTACCGGCAACATGGAGTTGCACCTGGATCGTCGTCTGGTGGACCGTCGCACCTGGCCGGCCATCGACATCAGCAGCAGCGGTACTCGGAAGGAAGAGCTTCTCTTGGACCCGAAGGAGCTGGAACTGGTGTATCGGTTACGCCGCGTGCTCAGCGACATGAACGTAGTGGAAAGCGTCGAACTGCTCAAGAGCCGCCTGGAAAAAGTCCCCACCAACGCAGAGTTCCTTATGACGATGAACATCTGACCGCGGCATCTCGTTCTATCTTAATGGAACAGGACAATGACTCAGACAAAAAACCTTGTCTTTGTATTGGTGGTTGTGCTTCTGTTGGCTGGTGGCACTCCTTCACTGGTTGGCGCAGAGCCGGCATCGCCGGACTAGACGCCCATATCCTTTGTATCGTTACTTGAAGAAATGATCGACCGGGATCGCCTGGCGACCGGCTCGCTGTCTGGCTAGGTCAAAATGGTGGGGTAGTAGTCAATTACCCGGCGCGAGTTCGAAATAGCGGTAGGTCCCGGGGCGAACGGGTCTGTTAACTGACGACGACACGACAGGCGTTTACTCAACGAAGGGGATTGACGCGGTCACCGCCTTGGCCACTGCCGACAAGGAGCGGTAAACCTCACCTTCATACTCAAATCCCTTGGGTAGTACGGTTACCACGATATTCCTTCCCTTATACTGACGAGTCAAAACTGCACCGGGCATAGGCAGGCGATTGTTGCCGGGAAGATTGAGCTTTCCCGTCGTGGTACGATCAGGGTTTGGTTTTGTGTGCGGTTTCGGTGCGTTCATACGGATGTTGGAGTTATTGGCCAGTTCCATTGCCCGACGCCGGGCACGCTCGGACAGGTCACCCTCGGCCAGTGATTGCAGCCGCCAAACAATCCGCTTGATTAGGTAATCCTTGTGGCGGGAGCGAGATTCCTCACCGAACACTTTCACATATCGCTTGCGCAATTCGGTTACCGTCATGCCCTTCAAAAGGGCGATTTCCTTACCAATGTTCACTGTTATATCATCTCCAATCTCTGGTCCCTTCATCGTTAACCAGTAACGCGATCAGGGCGAATTTCACCAACAAGCTCAAGGGGATTCCTCGCAGATTCCGAGATTTTCTTTTCGGCGGGAAATGTTAAGGTGGGGTAGCTTTTCAGCCGCAGGATACCAGCCGCCAGAATAGCGGCCAGTTCCGCAAATCGCTGCTGGGATTCTTTATGTGATACCGAATTAGGCGCAAAGGTAAATTGGGCATTGACATAACGGCTCCTTTCCGGATGCCGCCTTCAATGCCCGCGCCTTGCGCCCAAGCAATCGACCGGCGGGTTAACAGTTGTCCTATCTATTACTTACCCGGTGGAAATCTGAAATGTCGGAGTGACATGCCAATCGGACGTAATTGTTTACTCGCAGAAAGTTGCAGTCAAAGCCCCCAGAACCCATAATGATAGTCAAGATTATCTATGGTGTAAACCCATGCTATTTGATTGCCTTTATCTGAACACTAGTCACTTTGCCAGCTAGTCGGGGATCGATGCCTTCCCTTGCAAAAGGCGTTCGTTCGTGTTTGGTGTGTCCGGGTTGGCCGCCAATGTTACGGGAACCCTTGGATTTCTTCTTTTTCGGCGGTTTGACAATATCCGACGATGGCGGCTTAGAAGAGTTGGACGAATTCTTCGAGAGTTTGGCAACTTTATCAGTAAGTTCAGCGTTAGTTTTAACAAGTTCAGCAACTTGCTTTTCAAGTTCGGCGATACGCCGAATATAAAATTGTTCTGTTTTGGAAGTCAAATTTCGTCCCCAAGTTTGCCAACAAGGCTATTATTGGACCAGTTTAGAGGTTTGCTTGAGAAAAATATTGATATGCCGCCTTGAGTATGCTATAAACCATTGAATTGACTAGAAAATGGGCATTTTGACATTGAGTGAGTTGCTCAATACGCTCAAAATACCCGTGAACGGTTACGATGTGGCTGTGTTGCGAACGGGAGGTAGTCGGTACCCAGCAACACGGCGGCTGTGGTGCTGTAGGAAAGCCGGAGGACGGAGGGGCGTGGTTCTCACCGGCTCGCCCCCGCTCCTCCACTAGACCAAAGTATGGAGCGCGAATTATGGCGAAACAAGCGACAGTAAAGAAGGCCCCGGCTAAGAAGCAAGCGGCCAGTAAGAAGAGTGTGGGTGGGAACAAGAAATTCTCCGCCAGGAAATCCACAACGGTACAGGCAGAGGCGGCCAAGAAGGCCCAGACGAAGCGATCCACCGCGAAAGGTACGCCGTCGGCCGGTAAGATCGTTGCCAAGGCACATGGCGGTGCAGGGAAATCAGTGCCTAGGAATCTACTGTCCTCGGGCACGGTGGATCAGAAACAGATGGGATTCCCCATCGTGGCGCTGGGTGCCTCGGCGGGCGGGCTGGAGGCCTTCGAGACGTTTTTCATGGCGATGTGCCACGACAGCGGCATCGCCTTTATCCTGGTGGCTCACCTCGATCCGACCCACGTCAGCCTGCTTCCCGAACTGTTGCAAAAACGCACGAAGATGCCGGTCCATCAAGTAACGGACGGCATGAAGGTGCAGTGCAATAATATATACGTCATCCCGCCCAACAAGAACCTGACGATCCTGAACGGGGTTATGCAACTGACGGATTTGCCCCAGCCGCGAGGTGGCAACCTGCCCATTGATTCGTTCTTTCGGTCACTAGCCATGGACCAGGGCTCCAACGCGGTCTGCATCATCCTTTCGGGCACCGGGACGGACGGTACGCTGGGGCTGAAGGCGATCAAGGGCGAACTGGGCATGGTAATGGTGCAGGACGTGGAATCGGCCAAATACGACGGGATGCCCAGAAGCGCTATCGCCACGGGTCTGGCCGACTACGTGCTGCCGCCCGAGAGGATGCCCGAACAACTAATCAAGTACACCAAACACGCTTTCCTAAAGGGCGCTTCCGTCATTGCTTCGACCGAGGGTAAGACACCGAACGCTTTGCAGAAAATTTACGCCATTCTGCGAATGCAAACGGGTCACGACTTTTCGCTTTACAAGAAGAACACTATCTGCCGCCGTATCAAGCAGCGTATGAACATCCATCAGATCGACGACATTGCGGGCTACGCGCGTTATCTTCAGGACAGCGAGCGAGAAGCGGGTATCCTGTTCAAAGAGTTACTGATTGGTGTCACCAACTTTTTCAGGGACGCCGCGGCATTCGACGTACTCCGAGACAAATTCATTCCCAAACTGCTCAAGGGCAAGCCGGACAACTACACGGTGCGCGCCTGGGTCACCGGCTGCAGCAGCGGCGAAGAAGCATATTCGCTTGCCATTATTCTGCAGGAGTGCATGGAGCGGATAAAACGCCATTTCAGCGTTCAAATCTTCGGAACGGATATTGATAAAGATGCGGTTAACTTCGCCCGCGCGGGTCTCTATCCCGAGAGTATCCTGGCCGATGTGTCGCCTGAGCGTCTGAAGCGTTATTTCACGAAAGGAGACGACGATCGGTATCGCATCAAGAAGGTAATTCGTGAAATGCTGGTCTTTGCCCCGCAGAACGTCCTCAAGGACCCGCCTTTCACCAAGATGGACATTTTGTCCTGCCGCAATCTGCTGATATACCTGGAACCCGAATTGCAGAAAAAGCTGTTTCCGATTTTTCATTACAGTCTGAAGCCGGACGGCATTCTTTTCCTGGGGTCATCCGAAACCATCGGACAGGCCACGGACCTGTTTGCGACGCTGGACAGGAAATGGAAGATATTCAGTCGTCAGGCCTCGGTCGCGTCGGCGTACCCCGTCCTGGATTTTCCGGACACTCGCACCCCATTCGAGCACGCCAATCCCGAAGTCACGGAAAACATCAGGAAAACAGAAGAAATCAGCTCGTTGCAACTGATCGAAACGATCCTACAACAAAGCAACACCCCGCCCTGCGCCATTATCGACGATGCCGGCAATATCGTCTATATTCATGGTCGGACGGGCCGGTTCCTGGAACCTGCCGAAGGGAAGATTAGCGTCAACATCCTGGAGATGGTGCGTTCGTGTCTGAAATCGGACCTGGCCACCGCGATTCGCAAGGCGGCCATAAACAAGCAGGAGGTGATCCATCGAGGCCTGCGGATTGAAAACAATGGGGACTATCTGTTCCTGGATTTGTCGGTCAAGCCGATTCTCGAGCAGAGCGTCATGCGGGGGCTGATGATGGTGGTCTTTGAAGAGACCGCGAAGCCTTCGAAGAAGTCTTTGAAAGAAAGCCAACGCGAGCCACTGACCGCGATAAAGAAGCTGAAGGGCAAGAAGGAACTCGAACGAGCACTGCAATACACCAGGGAGAACCTGCAAACGACGATTGAGGAGTTGGAGACTTCCAACGAGGAATTGCAGAGTACTAATGAGGAACTGCAGAGCACCAACGAGGAATTGCAGAGCACTAACGAAGAAATAGAGACCTCGAAGGAAGAACTGCAATCGCTCAACGAGGAGTCGGCCACCGTCAACGCGGAGCTTCAAAGCCGCATCGACGAACTTTCCAAAGCCAACGACGATATGAAAAATCTGCTCGACAGCACGGATACCGCCACCTTGTTCCTGGACACGGAATTGTGCATCCGCCGCTTTACGCCGAGGGCAACCGCTATTATCCCTCTGACGAACACGGATTTGGGACGGCCCATCAGGCATTTCGCTACCAGCCTGATTAAAGTGGACCTGGCCGAATACGGGAAGAAAGTCCTTGAGGATTTGACCGTCAGAGAGGCTGAGTTTAAAAGTCAGGATGGACGCACCTACACCATGAAGGTCCGCCCCTACCGTACCGTCAGCAATGTAATCGACGGCGTGGTTATCGTATTTGAGGATATCACCGCCCGTAAGCGGGCGGAGGAGGAGCTTCGGCGGAGCGAGGCGAGGTTCCGGGGATTTGTCGAGTCTTCCACCGACTGGATATGGGAAGTGAACACGGAAGGCATCTATACGTATGCCGGCCCGCAGGTTGAAGCCATGTTGGGATACCAGCCGGAGGATGTAATCGGCAAGACCACATTCGACTTGATGCCGCGGGAAGAGGCGGAGCGAATTTCTGATATTTTAAAGGATGTGTCGAAAAAAGGCGAGTCAATCGACACATTGGAGACCGTCTGCCTTCATAAAGATGGTCGCCGCGTGACCCTGGAGCGAAACGGTGTTCCGATTTTTGGCGAGGCTGGTGAGATCGCTGGCTATCGAGGGGTGGATCGCGATATCACCGATCGCAAGCCGAAGAAGGCGCGGAAATAGCCTTTTCCCCCGCGGGGAAAACTCTGAAGGGAAGAACCATGGACAAGAAAGAACAATTTTCGACCGACATACAAAAGCTGCGGGCGCGGGCGGAGAAACGGGTGACGCCTGAAGGCAAACAGGACATCGTACGGATGTCGACCGATGACATCTCGCATTTGATACACGAATTGGAGACGCATCGGATTGAATTGGAGATGCAGAACGACGACCTGCGCAAGACCCAGGAAGAACTCGTCGAGACGCGCGACCAGTATGCCGACCTCTACGACTTCGCCCCGGTTGGCTACATCACGCTGAGCGACGAGGGCCTCATTATCCAGACCAATCTGACCCTCGCGGAGATGCTGGGAGTTTCCAAAGCGGGCCTGATCAACCAGTTGCTGTCCGCATACATCGTCGAAGAAGACCAGGACATCTACTACTTGCATAGAAGAAAGGTTCTTGCGACACGGATGAAGCAGCGTTGCGAACTGCGTTTGAGAATCCAGAGCGCCGAACCATTCTGGGTTCAGATGGGAAGCGTCCCCGTGGGAAGTCCTGACAGTGAAGGCGGTCGGATTCGATCGGCCATGAGCGACATTACCGAGCGTGTGCAGGCGGAGGATGAACTGCGCAAACACCGCGAGCACCTTGAAGAACTGGTGGAAAACCGTGCCTCAGATCTGGCGCGGGCGAACCGGGTAACTCAGGGGATCAACGAGATTTTTCAGAAGGCGTTGACCTGTGAAACGGAAGAGCAATTAGGCAGGACTTGTCTTGCCGTGGCCGAGAAACTGACCGGCAGCAAGTTCGGCGTTCTCGTTGAGTTCAACTCAGCCGGCCTGGGGGACACCACCATCATCAGCAACCCGGGCTGGGATGCGTGCGACATGGCTGTCGCCGATGCCAAACAAAGCATCAAGAATATGGAAATCAGGGGAATCGACATCTCGACGATCAGGGAGGGAAAGTCACGCATCGTCAATGGGGACGAGATGGCAGGCCACCCCGACCGGTGCCCCCTGCTGGAAGGCCATCCAGAGATTACCGCCTTCCTCTGCGTTCCGCTGAATCGCGAGGGAAAGACGATTGGCTTTGTGGGCTTGGGCAATAAACAGGGCGGCTACAAGTTCGCGGACCAGGAGGCCGTTGAAAACCTATCTTTGGCGATTGTGGAGGCGATGGCTAACAAACGTGCCGCGATGTCTCTTCGCAACGCTCACGAGGAGCTTGCCCGAAAGGAACGGCTGGCGGTGCTGGGCCAACTGTCCGGCTATGTGGGGCACGAGTTGCGCAACCCCATGGGCGTGATCTCCAACGCCGTCTATTACCTGAACACGGTCCTGACCGATGCCGACGAGACGACCAGGGAATACCTCGGGATTATCTCGTCCGAGGTCCGCAATGCCGACAAGATCGTTTCTGACCTGCTTGACCTGTCGCGCACCCGGCCCGCCGAACGCGAGGAGATCGCGGTTTCCGCCCTCGTGGCGCAGGTCTTGCAGAAACAGCCGCCTCCGGAGCATGTGAAAGTCGCCATCAAAGTGCCGGCCGACCTGCCACCGGTCTTGGTAGACCCCAGGCAGATCGTGCAGGTTCTGGTCAACCTGGTTACCAACGCCTGCCAGGCGATGCCCGAAGGCGGCGAACTGATCATCACCGCCGACCAATCAACCCCAAATCCGCAATCCCAAGTCCGCATTCACATATCTGACACCGGCTGTGGTATTTCCGAGGACATTATGGCCAAGATTTTTGAGCCGCTGTTCACAACCAAGTCCCGCGGTATCGGGCTTGGTTTATCGGTATCGAGGAATCTGGCAAAAGTTAACAGCGGGACCATCGAAGTGGCCAGTGAAGTCGGCAAGGGCAGCACTTTTACGGTTACTCTGCCCACGAGAAGACATTGATGATTGCGGATTGCGGATTGCAGATTTTGCAGGAGGAATGGGAAGCGAGGCTAACAGTTGAATCCGGAAGAGATGAAGCAGAGGACGAAGCAGTTTGCGATTCGAGTGATTCGATTGGTTGAATCATTGCCCAATCGACGAACCGTTGATTGGTGCTTGGGCGCCAACTCTTGCGTTCGGGCACTTCGGTTGGGGCGAACTATCGTGCGGCATGTCGTGCCAAATCGCAGGCTGATTTTGTTGCCAAAATGGGCATTGTCGAAAAAGAGGCCGATGAATGTTTGTATTGGATGGAAATACTGATTGAAGCGGGCCTGGTGAAAGCAGAGAAAGTGGGACCTCTCATGAAGGAGACAGACGAGATTCCGTCGATCACAGTTGCGTCAATCAAAACCGCAAGGAGCAAAAAATGAAATCCGCAATCGGAAATCCGCAATCCGCAATCGTAAAGGTACGTGTGTTGATAGTGGACGACGATCGTCAAATGGCCAAGACACTGACGGACATTTTCAGGGTCAAGGGCTATCGCGCCGAGGCCGCCCACTCCGGGGCCGAGGCGATGGAGAAGGTCAAAGCCGCCGCGAGGGAAACCGGGGGCCAGTTCGATTGCGTGCTGACGGACATCAAGATGCCCGATATGAGTGGGATCGAGCTGCACAGGGCCGTCAAGGCCCTTGCGCCTGAACTGCCCGTGGTGTTCATGACGGCGTATGCCGCGGACGAAACGGTCAAAAAAGGCCTGGAAGAGGGTGGGATCGCCCTGCTGGCCAAGCCCCTGGACATTGATCTTATGCTCAACTTCTTCTCGTCCCTGCACAAAGAGTCCGCCATCGTGATCATCGACGACGACCGGAACTTCTGCAAGACCCTGCATGACATCCTCGAGGCGCGAGGCTTCAACGTCGCCGAGATAACCGATTCTGCTGCCGACATACTGCAGGTGCCTATGCCGGAGGAACAAGTGGCGATCCTCGACATGAAGTTCGGCGGCGTGAGCGGCCTGGAGATGATCAGAGAGATCAGGGATCACTACCCCCGGCTGCCAATTATCCTGGTGACCGCCTACCGGCAGGAAATGGCCGAGGCGATCCAGGCCGGCCTCAAAATCGGCGACTTCGCGTGCCTCTACAAACCCTTCGAAATCGAGGAGCTTCTCGATGTCCTGGCCGGGATTCGGCGTAGGAAGTTGGCCAGCGTCCTGGGCCGGCGCATCAAGAAGCCCGGCGAGAAAGGATGAGCAACATGGACACAAATCGGGTAATTCTGGTCGTGGATGATGATCCAAATCTCACGAAAACGCTGTCCGACATTCTCAAGGTGAAGGGTTATGTCCCTTTGACGGCCTCCGACGGCAAGACAGCTATCGAGCGGATCAGACAAGAGACGCCGGTCGTGGCCTTGATCGACATGAAGCTGCCCGATATGTCGGGTCTCGATGTGCTGCGCGAGATACAGAAGCACTCACCGGCAACAGAGCGCATCGTGCTCACCGGGCACGCCTCGCAGGAATCGGCCATCAAAGCGGTCAATCTGGGCGCCTATAGCTATGTTGAGAAACCTTATGAGATAGATACCTTATTACTGACCATTGCCCGCGCTGTTGAGAAACACCAAGCAGAAAAGGAACGAGAGAGATTAATCGCCGAATTGGAAGCCAAAAATGCCGAGTTGGAACGGTTCACATATACTGTTTCCCACGATCTGAAAAGCCCTCTGATTACCATCAGAGGCTTCCTGGGAGTGTTGGAAAAAGATGCGGCCGAAGGAAATATCGAGCGGCTGAAAGCCAATATAACGCGGATCAACGCGGTGGCAGAGAAAATGCAGCAATTGCTGGATGAGCTACTGGAGTTGTCCCGGATTGGGAAGTTGGTCAACCTGCCAGAGGAGGTGGCCCTGGGGGATATTGCGCACGAAGCGGTTGAATTAGCCGCCGGCAGGATAAATGACAGAGGTGTACAAGTTAAAATCTCACCTGACTTGCCCGTAGTCTGCGGTGATCGGCTTCGTCTGCGGGAAGTGCTGCAAAATCTCATCGACAATGCCGCTAAGTTCATGGGTGATCAGCCCTCGCCACTCATTGAGATCGGCGCCAGGCAGGATGGCGACAAAACGGTCTTTTATGTCAGGGACAACGGCATGGGTATTGAACCCCGATATCATGAAAAGGTCTTTGGGCTGTTTGACCAATTGGACCCGAACAAGCAAGGGACGGGTTTGGGATTAGCTCTTGCCAAAAGGATAGTTGAACTGCATGACGGGAAGATCTGGGTCGAATCCGAGGGGCGGGGGCGAGGCAGCACCTTTTATTTTACCATATTATCGAAAAGCGTCCGGCAGGGCAGTCATAAAGAGTTAACATACCATGAAACTAATTAGTGATTTCTAGATTTACCCTGGAGGTCTTGCTTGTCCTGGCCCAGACGCACCAAAACCCAGTTACAGAATTCCTCCACCTTATCGGCAGCTTGATCAAAATCAAGCCAGGTGAGCGCGTTTTCCCGGTCGAGTAGGTCATTGAGGCTGACTTTGCCCGGCGTCAGAAACAGCAGCATGGTAATGGCGCCGGCAAAGTAAGCCACCAATATTTGTAATATAGCTAGACGTGTTCTTTCCGTCATGTACACTTCCTCCAGAGACCCTAATTGGTGATGTTCCGATTGTAGTTAGAGATTTGATGGCTACTCCATCTGCTCATAGTTTATGCTACCTGTTCGTGTTTAGCAATGCCTAACTCTTCGGCCGGTTCATTCACTTTTGCTTCGAGAATCCACAGTTGCTGATAGCCTATGATCCGACGAAATCGGGCTTCCATCTCCAGCAGTGATGCAGCTACCCAACGAACGACCAGGTTGTGATCTCGCCAATGTTCCACGCGATGGATATGCCTGCGAACCCCACTATTGGGCAATTATACCCCTGGGGTATCATTTTCCCCGATCGTGCATAACGTAATATATTAAATCGTAATGTCTTAGCTGCCGGCCTGGCGGGCAATCTCATTGGGGATCGGTATAGATTACATTCGTCGAACCCAGACATCGGCGAAGTTCCGGCGGCAGACCCAGACGACTGATGGTAGATATCTCCGTCAGAGCAGGGTTAAAAGTCTGCGGTTTAGAGAATCGATAGGGCACACCAAATGGTGCTCTATCGCATTTTTAGGGGGGTCAGGTTCCCCCAAGCCCGGGACTACTTGGCAGTTGGTCTCAACCTGGCAAATTGTTCAAAGAGATACAAATAGCCGTTCATCAAAAAGCATTGATTGCATGGAGTCTTATCGACACATTTGCATATGCTACTTATGTCATAAGGAGGGCCCGGTGTAAGAGATTCGACTGTTTACCAGAGTTTGGTTATCTTTCCAAGGCGAGGTTCGGAGAACGTGACAATGAGTTCGCTGTTTTGTTTCCCTGTCATACATATCAAATTCATGCCCGATCTCGGGCTGCATTTCTTTGGGGACAATAAGCCCCAGTCCTAACTCAGAGACATCACGCAATCGGGCTTGACACCAAGGGCTGATTAGACTCTTTCGCCACAAAACCGGCTTATTATCAGAGGGGCGGCGACTTTCCCGACGATTATTCCTTTGAAATTGGCCTTTCTCATTTTCGAAAATATTCAAGAACATGATATTCCTCCAATATTGGCTCCAATATCTTGAGTGAAAATAACCTTGACTTAGCTCAGTTTCGATACCAGCAGGTATAATTTATCTGTATTCATCGCCCGGACAGTTTAATAATATTACACATATGAAGATATCCGATTCACGTATGCTGCCTGGCGGATCGGACATCTTCGATTACTGGCAGTTTTGGGAGAACGCTTAAACAGGGCATGATGATCACCATCGGAGTAAATCCGACTGCCTACCAGGATCTGATTATTCTCCCATGGTTCCGTGCGAACCACACAACAGCGTACACGATTTTCTCCCCCTTTGCAGAACAACTCAATCGTTTGTCCGACTTTCAGACGACAGGCCCGGTGTGTCAGCAGCCCGAGCCCGGTTGCTGAAACGTCATACAAGGAAGCATGATGCCAGTGGTTACTGAAACCCTTTCGCCAATATAGCGGAACATCAAAGTAGTCATGTCGCTCTTGCCGGCGGCGATTGTCAAGGATTTTCCCTCTTTTAGTCATTGTATTACCTCCCAACAGGCCTTCTTGGAATAGCCTTCATTTTGAGTTTTATCCAGTTCAGATCGTCCATTCGCGTTAGCAAAGCAATCTGCACGAATCCGTATGCGAAGCATTTCATAGTTAGCAGTGGTGGTGACAATAATCATAATGTTATGCCATCTGTAAGTCATTGTCCTGACTGATATCCCGCAATCGTGCGATAATGGATGAATGTATAATGGAAACTTGTGGCCCGGACAAGCCAAGGGTAGCGCCGACTTCATTCATGTTCATACCTTCGAAGTAATAAAGCTGGAGTACCAACCTTTCGAGACTACTGAGCCCTTTGGTTAAGTCCTTTATGAGATCTCGCCGCTCAAAAGTTTTCAACGGCTTCTCACTGAGTTTGTCCTCAAACACTTCGGAATCGTTCATGGAGGCGAGGGAAATCCTGCGGGCATCATTCTTTATCTTGATTAGTACATCCCCCGTCATACCCATGCATTCCGCTATTTCTTCATCGGAGGGGTGGCAACCGTGTTCATCTTCCAGGGTCTTACAGATGTTGCTCAATTCCTTAGCTCGGTTTCGAATGCGGCGGGGCACCCAATCCGTGCTGCGGAGCTCATCAAGTATGGCACCACGAATTCTCGGGTTACAATAAGTAGAAAATTCGACTCCGCGATCCTGATCAAAAGCCTCAATGGCGCTTATTAAGCCGAAGATGCCGGCGCTGGCAAGATCCTCGAAGGCTATGCTATTGGGCAACTTGGCACAAATTCGTTTGGCGTTATTCGTGACTAAGTGGCGGTAATGTTCGACCAAACGGTTGCGCAGTTCAGTAGAACGCTCTTTCTGGAACTGTACCCAGAACTCCTGAACATCATCATTCTTGTCTGTTTTCTCTTGTTCATTTGTTTTTGTTTCAGCATCTTGCCTTTTCTTTCGAGCTTTCAGGACTCTTGACGATCGTGGCAAAACTGCAGGCTGGTTGCTGGTGAAAATCACTCGACCACCCACCATGGTTTTGTAGTTAATCCAGGGTTCCGTGCGTAACACATGGCAAACCATCTTCTGTTTTGCTTTCTTATTACGGAATAGCTCAATATCTTGACCTACCTTTGGCTGGCACGTACGGGGAACGAGCAGACCCACTCCAGAAGTGGAAATATCATGTAATGAGGCATCATGCAGCCATGGACCGGCAGCATCTGTGCGCCAAGAGGCCAAAGCTTTTTTAAAGTTATGTCGTTTTTCTTTGCGACGATTATCAAAGGTATTCAGTTGCATAATTGCCACCTCTTTTCTTATATTTTCTCAACGAACAGTCTTGTCTCGACACCTCATCCTATTTTTTTGGTCAGGTTCGCTAGTTCAATGGAATGAGCTAACGCTACAATTCTCGGATCGAACTGTGATCCTGATTCACGCCTCAATTCGCTTAATGCCTC
>CAZICK010000042.1:0-32141 GCA_964537505.1 uncultured Pirellulales bacterium | reverse complement strand
AAGGCCGTAACCCATGTGCGACGCGAACTCAAGAGGAAGCTGCCCAAACTACAACGCGGCCGTCCATCGTCCTCCACAGCAAAGAAAGCAGCAGGTCGAAAGAAGAAACAGCAGGACAAAATTGCCGGCTTGTTTGAACATCGGTACTTGTTTGTGCAGCATTCGCTTAACTGTCGAGAGAAGAAGATGTTTTCGCGTATTACCCGAGACCTGCCTAATCTGCGACAGTTACGTTTGATCATGGATCAGGTTTACCGACTGTTTGACCGTCGTTGTCGCACGGAAACGGCGCTGGAAAAGCTGGCTGTGTTACGCCGCCGTATTCGGCGATTCAAAACACTGAGCCAGACGCTCAAGAAACTGTTCACAGCCAATATCGAAAAGGCGTTGACGTTTCTGGATGATTCGCAGTTGCCATCAACATCCAATGCGGTTGAACGAGGAAATCGTCGTCACCGAAAAATGCAAAAGAGTATTTATCGCGTACGAACGCAGGGGCATATCAGCCAGCGTGTGGCACTTGATATGCAGCGTGACGAGCAGGCTCAAGGCCGTTTAAAAACTATAACCATGCTTCACAATGAAAGGATCGGGATACCGCTGTCCCGGTAACTATGCTACAGTGTCCAAAATACGCTAATTATCAGATACTTTCGCATGATCGCACTCCTTATCGCAACTACGGATATACGTGGTATAGTACCAAATTCGCATTTTACCGCAATATTTTATCCGGCTGGAGGCAAATAAAGTTCCTTGACAAAGTCTGACCAAGTAAAATACCATTATAGGCAGTGGTTTTGTTGTTAATCAGAAGAGGCCAAGTAAAGATTATAAAAGCGTTACTGAGTTTTGTTTGAGTAATTAAGGTTTTGCAAAAGTCCGGTTAAATGATATAAGATATGACAGATGGAGTTGTGCTTGTGAGTAATCATGTATTTCAGCATTGTATAAATCCTGGTTGCGGGGCGACATACGATATTGAGGAGAGTCTGTTTGGCTGCCGTGCCTGCGGTGATCTGCTCGATGCGCGGTACGACTGGGACCGCATAGAAGTGCCCGATAAGCTGAGCTGGTTCGAAAGGCGGTGGGCGAGTCGCGATAACCGGCTGGATTTTTCGGGAGTGTGGCGGTTTCGCGAGTTGCTTGGGTTCTGCAATGAAAGCGACTGCGTGACCGTAGGAGAGGGCCAAACGCTTCTGCAACAAAACGATCAGGTGGCTCAATACGCTGGTCTCGATAAAGGCCGATTGTTTTTGGAATACGAAGGGCTGAATCCGAGCGGTTCGTTTAAGGATAACGGTATGGCCGGCGCGTTCAGCCATGCGAAAATGGTCGGGGCAGGACATGTGCTGTGCGCCTCGACAGGTAACACTTCCGCGTCGATGGCGATGTATGCCCATTCTTGTGGTATGAAATGTTCGGTATTTATCGGCTCGGGGCGTATCGCATACGGCAAGCTTAGCCAGGCGCTGGATTTTGGTGCCCGGACGATCCAGATTCTGGGTGATTTCGACGATTGTATGCGCCAGGTTAAGGACATCTGTCAGGAAAGAAAACTGTATCTAATGAATTCGCTCAATCCGTTTCGGCTGGAAGGGCAAAAGACCATTATGTACCGTGTGCTGGAAAGGCTCGGCTGGCAGGCGCCGGACTGGGTGATAGTGCCAGGCGGCAATCTGGGTAACAGTAGTTCGTTCGGCAAGGCGTTCGACGAGCTAAAGTACCTGGGACTGATCGATCGGGTTCCACGACTGGCGGTTATTAACGCTACCGGCGCCAATACGCTTTTTGATCTTTATGAGAATAAGGGATTGCGTTTTAACGGCGGCAAGGTTGACGATGCGGCGATCAACGATTACTATCGCAAGCTCAACGAAACGGGATACAAGCCGCATACGCTGGCTACCGCGATTGAGATATCCAGACCGGTGAACCTGAAGAAGTGCCTGCGTGCATTGGAAATCTGTAACGGCCTGGTACGGGAGGTAACAGATGCGGATATTCTTCAGGCCAAAGCGGTGGTTGGACGGTATGGCCTGGGATGTGAGCCGGCCTCGGCAGCGTCGGTAGCGGGTCTGAAATTGTTGCGACAGGAAGGGATTGTCAATGATGGGGAAACGGTGGTGTGCATTCTTACCGGCCATCAACTCAAAGACCCAAACGCAACAGTGAATTATCACATCGAAGGACAGGGGGAGTTTTCTAATCGTCCCGTAGAGGTAGAAAACGATATCAGAGCAATTATGGAAGTGTTAGATGAGTAGATGGGTAAATGGGTAGATGAGGAAATGAGGAAACGGGTAGATGAGTTGGTGATTTACGTGGTGAGGATTTAGAAATGTTAAAACTAGCGGTAACAGGCGCAGGCGGGCGAATGGGACGGCGAATTGTGGCCCTGGCGCATGGCAACGATTTTGAAGTGGTCGCGGCGTTGGAGGCGGCGGGTAATCCGTCACTGGGAAAAGATGCCGGCGTCCTGGCGGGGTTGGGCACGATAGGCGTAGCGGTAAGCGAGGATGTTACCGGTAAGCCCGGGGTGATGATTGATTTTTCGCTGCCGTTGGGTACATTACGGTGGGCTAGATATTGCGGCGAAAATCTAGTGCCGCTGGTGGTGGGCACTACCGGCCTGACAGAACAGCAAAAACAAATACTCCGACAAACCGCTCAAAAGACGGCTGTTCTGATGGGAGCGAATATGAGCCTTGGGGTGAATTTGCTGTTCAAGCTGGCGGAAGAGGTGGCGGGGAAACTGTCAAACGACTACGATATTGAGGTTGTAGAGACCCATCATCGATTCAAACGGGATGCTCCGAGCGGTACGGCCCTGGAGATGGCCCGGCGTATGGCCGCGGCGAGACAATGGCCCTGGCCCGATTGTATGGTGCACGGCAGGGAAGGCAAGGAGTCGCTACGGCGGGAAAACACGATTGGAATGCACGCGGTTCGCGGCGGCGATATTGTGGGTGAGCACAGCATTGTGTTTTCGGCCCTGGGCGAGACGGTGGAATTGCGTCATCAAGCTCACAGTCGTGACACCTTCGTACGCGGCGCCCTCCACGCGGCCCAGTGGCTGGTCCAACAAAAACCGGGTATGTACAGCATGTTCGATGTTTTAGGGCTGTGATTTGGGTGTCCGGCGGGTCGGTGGTGTGCCTGGATGAGAAATTTGCTTAATTCCCTTGCAAAGTTATTGCGGATAGTATATTCTCTCAGTGTGGAGATTTGATGTAAAAAAAGCGCCCGTAGCCCAATTGGATAGAGCGTCGGTCTACGGAACCGAAGGTTAGGGGTTCGAATCCCTTCGGGCGCGTTTGTTTTTTTGTTGGCGTCAATGAATCTTTAAGCTGAACTTTGGCAAAAATCGGCTGTGAATGGAGTATTCGTTTAGAATGGTGTTAAATTTCTCCGAGTCTTTTTTGCTTTCGTTCTTCATGTTATGAAATATCGGTGGTATGTAATTGGAGCCGCCATCGCTGCCCTTTTGGCGGCCATCTTGCTATTGTGCGGCAGATGGGCGCCGGATAATGATGCCTCAAGGGGCGATTTGCGAATTGTGTCCCTTTCTCCAAATATGACCGAGATGCTTTTCGCACTGAATCTGCAGGGTTCTATCGTCGGCGTAAGCAATAGATGTGATTATCCGCCCGAGGCGAAAAACATAGAGTCTGTCGGGGGATTTGGCGCACCTAGTATTGAAAAGCTGCTGTCGCTGAAGCCGGACCTGATTATTACGGCCGATTTTGAGCGAGCCGACGATGCCAAGATATTACGCAAATCCGGCATTGAAGTGCTTGAGTTGAAAATAAACAATTTTCAGGAGATGTTCGGGGCAATGCGAGAGATCGGTCGGGCAACAAAAAAACTCCGACAGGCTGAGGAAATCATCACAGCAATGCAAAAGGAACTTGAGGCTGTCACACGACAATATAGCGGTATTGTGCACGAACAACTCCCACGGGTTTTCGTTGAATTATGGTACGACCCGATCACTACCACAGGGGCAACGTCGTTTATCGACGAGTTAATTACCAGAGCAGGCGGTATCAACGTCGCTGGTGAGATCAACCAGACATATCCTCATATTAACCCCGAAAAAGTGATTGAGTGGAACCCTGATGTAATCGTTCTTTGTTACATGGCCCAGGAAAGTCATCAGGCATCACAAATAAGCAGCCGCATCGGATGGGCCGAGATATCAGCCGTCAAGAACGGACGGATAATAGATGACATCCCGGGCGATTGCATTTTGCGTCCAGGCCCTCGCCTGGTCGAAGGAGTGAAAGCCCTGGCCCAACGGCTCCATGAAACCACAACAGAAGATACTGGCGGAAGGCACGAGGCACGAGGCACGAGGCATGAGTAAGAAAGAAAGGCGGAGGGCAGGAGTGGTAAGATTAAGAAGAACCGGACAATATATTTTGTGCTGCTGACGGTGCTCCTGGGGGCGTGCATGCTTTCGCTGTTCGTCGGCGCAGTTTTTGTTCCAGTCGGCGAGATGTTCCAGTCGGGCGTTATTCAGCTTCGCCTGGCACGTATCCTGCTTGCCGTTGTAGCCGGCGCCGGTCTGTCAGTGGCGGGCGTGGTCTTTCAGGCACTTTTACGCAATCCGTTAGCTGAGCCGTATGTTCTTGGCGTTTCGTCGGGGGCTGGATTAGGTGCGGCAATCGCGATTATCATTGGCGCCGGTATCATGGGTATATGGACACTACCGACAATGGCGTTTGCCGGTGCGGTTATAACAATCTTTGTGGTTTACAGTCTAGCCAGAAGTGCCGGCGGAGCGGTTCCTGTGCATACGCTGTTATTGTCGGGAGTGATTGTCAGTGCCGTTTTAGGCAGCATTCTGATGTTTATCGTATCGATTTGTCCGTCGGAAAACCTCCACAACGTAGTATGGTGGCTTTTGGGGAATCTGCAGATATTCGATTGGCAGTTGCTGCGGGTTGTCTCGGCGGTAGTGGCGGCGTGCGTGGTGGTTACTGTTTTGTTCGCACGAGATCTGAACGTCATGACGCTTGGAGAAGAACCTGCCGCACATCTTGGCCTGAATGTAGAGCTGACAAAAAAGATGTTTTTCCTGGTAGCGTCATTGATGACCGGTGCAACTGTAGCGGCCTGCGGCTTGATTGGTTTTGTGGGTTTGATCGTGCCGCATTCGGTGCGACTGATCGTTGGGCCCGATCATCGTCGGCTGGTGCCGGCTTCGGCGATGGCCGGTGCGATTTTTCTTGTCCTGGCTGATGGTTTTGCCAGAACAGTCATTGCGCCCATGGAAATACCCATTGGCGTAATAACAGCTTTTCTCGGCGGTCCATTCTTTTTGTTTCTCTTGAGACGGCGAAAACGCTCATACTGGAGTTGACAGTTAGTATGCTCTCTATAGAAAATATCAGTGCCGGGTACGACGCCAAGGTTGTGCTGCAGGATGTAACGATGAAAGCCAATGCAGGTGACTTCGTAGGGCTTATTGGGCCAAACGGTTCCGGAAAAACTACACTGCTGCGGGTTATCAGCAACATATTGCCGCCTAAAAAGGGGCATGTTTTGCTCGACGGCACAAAACTGCAAAAAATCTCCAGGCGTAATCTGGCAAAAAGCATGGCCTGTTTATCCCAGAATCTCTCACTGGACCTGCCGTTCACTGTCCGTGAGGTGACATTGATGGGGCGCACCGCTCATTTGTCCAGAATTGGCACGGAAACCCACAGGGATCTGGAGATTGCCGAGGAAGCTATGGTCCTTGCCGATGTTTCGCATCTGGCGGACCGCCTGATAACGGAAATCAGCGGGGGCGAGCGCCAACGTGTGTTTATCGCAATGTGCCTGGCCCAGGAACCCGCTGTGCTTCTGTTGGATGAGCCAACAAGTCATCTGGACATCGCCCATCAATTGTCGGCACTCGATCTAATAAGGAAGTTGAATCGCAAAAACAGCATGACTGTAATTGCCGTGTTTCATGATCTTAACCTGGCTGGGGAGTATTGCGATAAAATACTCGTGTTGGACGACGGAGTGGTAGAGAGCTTCGGATCGCCGGAAAATGTTCTCACATCGGATATGATCCTGAAAGTTTACGGAGTAAAAGTTCCTGTCGAGCGAAATCCAGTCTCCAATAAACCTCATATCATACTTACCGCGGATATGAATCATTCTGGAAACATTAAGAGAGAAGCTTGTGACCCTGATTGAGCAGTGGCAGGATGGCGGCGGCCAGTTGTTGCGGCTGGGCAGGGGCCACTATGTGGCCATGTTCATAATCGGCCAGGAATTCGTTGCACTGGCCGGTACCGGCTACGATCCGCGCGCCGGCGGCCCGTGCATGCAGCAGACGTATCACGTCACCCAGATGAGTATGGCTGGAGACGACAACATCACAGACACCGACCAGTTCATCCCAGTTGGTAGCGTTATCGTCGATGTAGATCATTCCTTCGCAATCCCACATTTTCTGACGATGGAATATATGCCGTCGATCGAATGGGCGGCATAGGCCACTGACTATGACGGTCAAATCATCAAAGAAATGTTTTAGTATCGCCGCGGCCCAAAAAACATTTTTCAAAAGTTTCCACTCATTTGCCGCAGGCAGGGCAAGTAATATTGCTCCGCCGCTGCTTATTTGCCGGCGCAGCTTACACAGGCGTGGTTTGCCGCCTCTGGCGGTTGTTATTTTGATCTTGGGGACATTTACTGAAATTCTATTCGTATCGATTCCGAGTTGTCGCAATTGCCCGGCGATAAAATTACCGGCGCACGAAAATGAAACCGACTTTCGTCCCAGTAGTTTCAGTGCCCTGCAAGCTCTATCTTCAATGTGGCCGGTCAAGTGGATCGTGGTTTCGATATCCAACATCACGGCGGCGGCAAGGGTGGCATAAGCGGCGGTAATGGGTTGATAACAATGTATTCGATCTATGTTCTGCCGGCGCAGCCAACGTCGCTGACCAATCAGGTCATAACGATATGGGCGACCGGGCACGTCGGGGTGACCGGCTGGATCGATAACCATTGTTTGGGGCTGATCGTTGGGCAAGTATTGCCGCCATAGCTTGTCGGTCTGTTCGTTTATTAAGATCAGCGTCTTTGGCATTGGCAATTCCGCGATCGGGATATCAAAGAGGTGCTGAGGTTACAACTGGTCACGTTTTTGTTTTCGGTGTTCATAGAAAAACGGTGCGATGTTTTCGGCCGCCTCTCGGCAAAGCAGGCGTACCTGCTCATCTTCAAATGCCTGTCCATGACCTACGGCAACTTTTCCGCCGGCATGGAAGGTACGATGCGTCTGCCCTGCAGGCCAGGGTTCTTTTCCTGTTGCCACATCGATTATCTTGCAGTAGCCGTCTATGCTTGCGTCGTAGCAGTCCTGACCAGCTTCGTGGTGCAGTTTGAAATTGTCGATCATGATATAAAGCACTTCCTGAGCAGGTTTCTGGGGGATCGCAGTTCCCAGTTGCTGTATGCTCAGTTCGGTTTTGCCGGGATTTTGGCGTCGGAAACGAACGATACTGTCATAATCAACGGCAGAGGCGACAGCGTGATTGTCAAGTAGTTCCTGGCGTAGTTTTTCCGTCAGTTCCCGGCGAAGTGCAGGCGCCCCTGGGGGCTTGTTCGAATCTTGTACGGCGGCGGAAAAATCATCCACCCAAATCAGAATATGTTTATCGCTCATGTCGTGCTCGGCCGGGACCTTCGACGCCGGGATCAGCGGATCGATAAATATCCCATAAAAGGGGCCACACCCAGCCAGCGCCGCCGAAAGCAACAGCAGGGATAAGAAGATCAGCCGCTCATATCCGTACGCGGCGATAACACCGCCAGGCGAAGTTCGCAATTGCTGCTTAACCGTTTGTTTGTTATGCGTATAAGTTCTCAATTCCTGAGTGCCTCATTTAACCGGTCTTTTGTGATCGTAAAATTTCTGTGCCACTTGCTGGGCAAAGCCGATTATGCTTTGCGTTTTGAGCCGTTCCAAAGCGGAATTGCTCATGGCCAGCGGGCCTTGTTCCGGCCAAATGCCAGCCACTTCGCTATGGTACGCCGCCCGGTTGAACCGGGTAGTATTATCGTCAACTTCGTAAACCTGGACTGTCGCCCGGATGTTGCCTCGTAACAGGCGCAGGCTTTCTTCTTCGAACATGGTAAATTGATAGAGGTCCAGCCAGACAATCCGTGTAGCGCCGAACTTCCGGGCAATTTGGTCCCTGGGCAGCGCAGCCCAGTCCAGGTTTTCCATTTGAAAATTCTCGATCTTTTCCTGTTCGACAAATTCCACTCCTTTAACGTGGTGACCGATAGCCTGAACAGTTGCCATCACTATGCTACTGCGGGCATAGGGATATTCAAAATCAATTCCCTGTTCGGCGGTTACGATGACGATTGTTTTCTGATCCTTAAGGCCGAGGTATTCCGCCTTGACTTTTGTGGTTCTTTGGCCAAACAGAACATAAGTTGGCCATTCCAGCATATTACAACCTGTCAGAGAGAATGTTACCGCCGACAGAATGACAAATGTAATTATAGATTTTTTCATATCGGATCATACGCTCCTCAAACAGGTCAGCAAACACAACCATCCCCACGAAAGCAACACAATTACGGCTATTATAGAAATGATAATCCAACCGCCGTAAACAGAATTAAAAAGTCGGCATATCGGCGGCCAACGTGTACATATCCGGTAAATGTATTTGTCAACGCGCCGACCACTCAGGGCCACCCAGCCGGACACAACGGCAACAAATATGCACACCATCGCCCCGATTGCCCCGGCCGGCTGAACGGCAAAACTCCACAGAACCCTACCACGTACCATCTGAGAAAACGCGGTTGTCATTCCGCAGGTGGGACATGGATAGCCTGTCAACTCGTAAAACCCACAAGCCGGCAAATTGAGTTGTTGGTGAGTACCAACTCCACTCGAAGCCGGTTTGACATAGCCAGCCACGGCAAGCACAGCCAGACACCCCAGCGCAATAAAAGCCGCCCAAAAACGATATGCCGATCCCGTCTGTGACGTGGCGGAAGAATCCGTTTTATTTATTGTGCAAGTATTGACATTATTGCTGTTCATGTTTCACCTGTCGGGCTTTATCGCCATCTACGCATCCGATGTTTTCAGGTGTTTATAGAGGTATTGCCGGTTGTCGATCTGAACGGTTTCAGTTGTGGTGGGACCGGTTAACTGCTGCCAAAGAGCCAGATTGTTGATACAGCCGGGATCGGATTGATCGAGTCGATCAAAATAAGCGTCAGCCCTGGCTCGGCAGCCGCCACAATAATATCGATATTCGCAAATACCACAGTTACCTTCCCGTTCGTGGCGATTGTATAGCAGATCCCACCATTGAGAGCCGCGAAAAATTTCGGTAAAGCTGTTTTGGCGAACATTGCCCATGGTTCGATCGGGCATGTACGCGCACGGCGTAACGTCACCGTTGGATTGTAAACACGCATAAGTACGACCGGCTCCGCAACCGCCCAGGTATCGGGCCACCATCTGTGCCTCGATGCCGCTGCCATTACCTACGTGAAAGCAGGAAACCAGCCCTTCTTCGCCGGCGTGCGCCAGGCAAACGCGTCCAAATTGTGGAGCGGTACTGATCACACCGATTTGCCGCGATTGCATCCATTCATGCAGCAGACAAAGCAATTCTTCCCGCTGCACGGGAGTGATATCATGATCGGCCATTTCCTTACCGCGTCCGACCGGTATAAAATTGAAGTGAGTAAAACAGCTTACTCCCAACTCCACCGCGAATTTCAGCATTTTTTCCACTTCGTGGATATTTTCCCGTGTTACGCACATTGCCAGCCCCGCCCGCAATCCATCGGTGGCCACAACGTTCTTAACGCCCTCCACCGATTGGCGCCACGTACCGGCCCGACCACGAAACTGATCGTGTTTTTCCGGATCGATAGAATCCAGCGATACCTCCACGTATCTTAAGCCCAACTCGGCCAACCGTCGGCATCGTTCTTTGCTTAACAGTCCCCCATGAGTGGCCAGGGTGGTGTGTATTCCGTATTTATTGCAGCGATTGAGTGCTGGGTACAGATCGCCGCTCAACATCGGTTCGCCCCCCGTGAAAGTTATCATTGCCACATAATTGTTCCCGAACTGATCGATCAGGCTCAGTTTTTCCTCCAACGACAGCTCCCTGCCATCGGTTTTGTCAATGGAACTCTGATAGCAGTGTCGGCAGTGCAGATTGCATCTGTTGGTAAAATTCCACACTACGAACAACGGGTTCAGCCATCGCTGGGGCACGGTAAGACCCAACTGGGCTATACTGCGAGCGGTGGCGACTATGCCCCGTACGGTCGGGCGATGACCACCTAGTTTTTCTCGAAGCTGCTGTCGGGACATTTCGCCCCGCAGCCGATCGATGATTGCATGAATTGGCCGGTATATCACCCGTTCGTGTAACAACCCCTTCCGATCCCCATAGCTGGTCAAAGCCCGGTCCAGATGTGGTTGTGATGAACCCGGCCGATCTTTACTGAGCATGCCCAACAGCCATCGCACCCAATCGCGGCTTAACCATTTTTCCAGAGGGTGGGTAAGCTCCAGCGATGCTGTTACGGGTTTTGTGGCTTGTTTTTCGTCGTATTCGGACATAAGTTGCGTTCCTTTTTGGCCAGCAGTTTTCTTCGCAGACGCAATCGAATGATGGGATTATGACTGCGATACCAGACAATAAGTTTGTAACTGACCACATAACTGATTGCCGCCAGGAAAAGACCAACGATGATACTGCCAATCCACAGGTCGAGCGAGACATTAAGGAATTTTATGAATAAACGCCACAGACTGTGCCAGAACTGGGCCTCATAAAAATGTTTAAAGACATAATTCCAACTTTGCAGATCACCTATAGTATTCTTAACTTTTTCGATGTTCAGTCCCGGACGCTCACCGAATATGCTCAGCAGATGATAGCCCAGCCAATGGTTGAAACCATAAATCGGCATCATCGTGAACGGATTGGTTATCAACACCATAGGAACCCCCACACGGCCGTTGGCACGAATAAACGGCGCCAGCAGTAATACCAGAACAATCTGGAACCCCATGGTCGGTGTCAAGGCGATGAACATCCCCAATGCTATCCCCAGCGCCAGGCGATGCGGCGTATCGTCTGCATGGAGAACGCGGAGCACCACAAAACGTTCAATTCGCCTGGCTGTTTTGCGAATGGATATCATCTGTATATTATCTCGCGACCTTTCGGGCCGTGTTTGTTACTGTCGCCTACTGTCAGAGTGCGTGTGAATCAGTTGCGCGGGGTTCCTTTGCCTGGCGTATCTCTGACAATTTCATTTTTTTTTCAACGGTTTCGAGCACCTGTTTTACGGTAATGTTGTCCATCTGATGTTCGCTTCGACGGCTGTAACGATGCCGACGTCGGTCGGAAAAACCGGCTAGGACAACGCCATCCATCTGCCCGTATGGACCCACCACCACCGGGTCGGTCGGACCATACAAACCCACTACCGGCACCGTCAGGGCCGCGGCTATGTGCAGCGGTCCTGAATCGTTGCCTACCGCCAGCCGGGCGCCCGCGATAATCGCCATCATCTCCTGAATATCTGTCCGGTCAACCAAATCGACAATTTCCAGACCGGCTGTCCGGACTGTTCGGGCGATTTCCTCGGCCAGTGCCTTCTCACACGCCCCGGCTCCGAGCAGTATCGTCGTCATATCATAACACTTATATAACTGTTCGGCAAGTAATGCGAATTTTTCCGGGCTCCAGCGTTTGGCCGGCTTACTACCGCCGGCGAGCATTACGAAATATTTCCCGGGGCTTTCCACGCCCTGCCGAGCGAGCTGTTCCCTGGCCCTTTGCCCGGCAGCCGGATCAATCGGTAAGTGCCACTGCATACTTGACTTAGGAAAATCAAGCACCTCGCCAAAACGCCAGTAACTTTCCACCACATGCTCACAGACGGCCGGGATTTTTATCCGATGAGTATAGAACACCGATGCCATCTCCCTGGCCCGGCTAAAACCCAAACGAACCCTCGCACCCGTACAGAAGCTCAAAAATCCGCTACGAAACAAACCCTGCAGATCAACTACCAGATCAAATCGTTTTTGGCGTAACCGCTGTACAAAATCGATAAATTCACGGGTCGCATTTGGGTTTCGTATGATTTTTCCATAGCGTTTGCGGTCAAATTCGACGATCTCGTCCAATTCTCCGACGGCCTTGAGCAGATCGGCAAACTGTGGATGGATCAGCCAACTGATCCGCGATTGAGGGTATCGCCCGCGTAGGCCGTGCAAAATCGGCACACACCGCACCACATCGCCCATGCTGCTGGGTTTGACGATTAGTATGTTGTTAAAATCACGAAAATCATTTGAAATCATAAAAAACCGCGAAAGTTAACTCAATACATACTCTCAGGCCCCCACCTTTCCCGTAACAGGTCGGCGCAGCCTTCGCCGATATTCGCGCCACCTGCCGTCCAGGGGCGATAAATTCACATAAACGCCTTTATAAGCTGACGTTAAGTGCCATACCGACCCTGTATTGTACCCGAAAAGCAATCAAAGACTAACACAAAAAATCACAAAGTTCAAGAAATACCAGAATGCGAAAAACAAGCCTCACATTTTGTTGACGGCGACGGTCAACTCGGCTATGATGCACCCATAAGCGATGTTGACCTGCAGGGCAAAATGAAACGTTAGTCATATCATATATTTGATGGTGGCGTCCTGTTTGAGAAAGAAAAGGTATTATGTTAAAAAGAACCAATTATTGCGGCGAGTTACGTTCTGCCGATGAAGGCAGGGAAGTGGTATTGGCCGGTTGGGTCCAGTCCTACCGGAACCATGGCGGTTTGATATTTATCGATTTGCGCGATCGTGAGGGCATAACGCAATTGGTCTTCAATCCCGAAGCCGATCCCCAGCTCCACGAAACAGCCGATACGCTCAGGGCCGAATGGGTCATTGCCGCCAGGGGTTATGTGCGTCATCGTGCCATGGAAAACCCTAAACTGCCCACCGGCCAGATCGAAATCGAGGTAAAAGAACTGGAGCTTCTCAACAAGGCCCAAACCCCGCCATTTGAGATCGAGATGGATTCTTCTGAAGATGTTGACGAAATCAATGAAGAGCTGCGCCTGAAATATCGCTATCTTGACCTGCGTCGTCCGCGAATGCAGCACATTATGCGGGTCCGCGGCAAGACCGCCGCCATAGTTCGGCAATATCATCAAGAGCACGGTTTCTATGAAGTCGAAACTCCGATCCTGGGTAAAAGTACGCCGGAAGGTGCTCGTGATTTCCTCGTTCCCTCCCGGTTGACGGCCGGCGCTTTTTACGCCCTGCCACAATCACCGCAGTTGTTTAAGCAGCTTCTGATGGTCAGTGGAGTGGACCGTTATATTCAGATTCCCCGCTGCTTTCGCGATGAGGATCCACGCGCCGATCGGCAGGTCGAATTCACCCAGGTTGACGTCGAGATGAGCTTTATCGGTATGGATGAGATCATGAATATCACCGAAGGCTGTTTCGCCCGCGTATGGAAGGAGATTCTCGGTGTGGACATACCACTGCCGGTACCGCGTATGACCTATCAGCAGGCTATAGCTGATTATGGTATCGACCGTCCCGATACGCGTTTTGGGATGCTGCTTAAGGACATCAGCGATATCGCCGGGGCGTGCGAGTTTAAGATATTCACCAATACGATCCAGTCGGGCGGGATCGTTAAGGGCATCTGCGCCACAGGCGCCGGCAATTACTCCCGCAATGATATTGAAAAAGACCTTACCAAATTTATCGGTGATTACGGGGCACGCGGTCTGGTATGGCTCAAAGTGGTCACAAACGACGACAAATCAAAACTGACACTTACCGGCGGCAGCGCAAAGTTCTTCAGCGAACAGCAGCAGCAGGAGATTATCGAGCGTTTCGAGGCTGAAAACGGCGATCTTATTTTGCTGATCGCCGATACCGCTGATGTGGTAAACAAATCGCTCGCCCCGCTGCGACGCAAACTTGGCGCCGATCTGGGACTGATCCGCGACGATCAATATAACTTCCTTTGGGTGGTCAATTTCCCGCTTTTCGAGTTCAACGAAGGGGAAAACCGTTGGGATTCGCTCCATCACCCCTTTACCGCTCCGGTCGCCGAGGACCTCGATAAACTCGACAGCGATCCCGGCGGTATCCGTTCACAGGCGTACGACATAATTCTCAACGGCAATGAAATAGCCGGCGGCAGTATTCGTATCCATCAACCGGAGGTTCAGGCCAAGGTGTTCAAGCTGTTGGGTATCAGCGAACAGCAGGCTCAGTTGAGATTCGGCTTTTTCCTTCAAGCTCTGGGTTACGGCACCCCGCCGCACGGCGGCATCGCCTGGGGACTCGATCGGGTGATAATGCTACTTACCGGTACCGATAACATTCGTGACGTCATCGCTTTTCCCAAAACCTTGCGAGGCCAGTGTCTGCTCTCCGAAGCGCCTACACCCGTGGAAGAGGACCAACTAGAAGAACTCCACATAAGCATTCGTCAAAAAAAATCCGACACCAAAGGATAACGGAAAGCCGCGACCGCCGGATTTACACTACCCCCGCCAAGGTTCTGTAATATCATCTTTATGCGCAAAAAAAAGAGGTTGATGTCAGCCAGTTCATCAACCCCATACGTCCCGGGAGGCAGGGTGTTTATTCTTCTGGTAATTTACGCCTCCAATAACCTTGCTTTCTCCTGTTACTCGCACCACAGGTTTTTTCAGGAGATTTCGCACCTCAGCGGAAAACATCGTTTTATTGTATCGAAACCATTCCCTTAATTCGGGACCATTCTCTCAATCGGCAGTTTTGACGTGATGGTTTATAGAAAACCAATTTTAATTCTACAAAACCCCAGTAAAAAAAACAAAAGAGCAAGTCAGGAAGTGGATTATGTTCTGTATTATTCTCGAGCGTTATCGGAAAACACTTCCCGGTAAGCCGTCTCGTACCGGCCCAGGTCCTCTTTACTGAACAGGACAAACCAAACATCAATGGACTTGCCGGGTTCAAGCTGACCGAAAAACTCATTTACCGTCTTCAGGGCGATAACCGCGGCCCGGTCGATAGGAAACCTGTAAGCCCCGGTACTGATCGAGGGAAATGAAATACTCCTGAGATTATTTTCCACCGCCACCCGTAGCGAATTATGGTAGGCATTGCGCAACAGTTGCTCTTCATTGTGATCGCCTCCGTGCCAAACAGGCCCTACGGTATGAATCACATATTTGGCTTTCATATTACCGGCCGTAGTGACGACCGCTTCGCCGGTAGAGAGCCGCCCCTGACGGGCCACGATATCTTTACACTGCCGGAGTATTTCCGATCCGCCAGCCCGATGGATCGCGCCATCCACTCCACCACCGCCCATTAACGAACTGTTAGCTGCATTAACAATCGCCTCGGTCCCCTGCCTGGTAATATCCCCCTGAATAAGCTTGATATTCCCACCCATTTCCACAATTTCCTACACCAATTCACGTTTTATGCGGTTGCCGATGGCGGTGAACATTTCATAAGGAACCGTCCCGGCCAATTGCGCCAGGCTCGCTATATTACAGGAACTGGTCTTATCGTCGTCAATCACGGTTACCATCATTCCTTCAGCGGGATCAGCCAGTTTGCTCAGGTCGATAATGGTAAAGTCCATACAGATCCTGCCAATGACAGGAAGATCGTATTGCCCCAGCCGCATCACAGCCCGATTGGACAAATTCCGAAACAGTCCATCCGCATAGCCCATCGGGATAATCCCGATAACCATATCCCGCTGGGCTATAAAGCTGCGTCCGTAACCGCAGGATTGTCCCGCCCGGATGGCCTTGACCTGCACAAGCGGCGCTTCGAGACGCAAAACACCGCGTAAATCGAGCGGTTCGGACAGTTCCGCGCCACAGTTGCGATAACCGTAAAGTCCGATCCCACAGCGAACCATATCATAACGGGCATCCGGCATCCGCAACGCCGCTGAGGTGTTACAGGCGTGCTTGATTATGGACTCCTGTCGGTCCAGTCCGCTACGGACGAGAAACTCCTGGAAAACCTTCAATTGCTCGTAAGCATAGGTCAGATCATCGTCATCGGCGGTGGCGAAGTGGGTATAAACGCCCCTTAGATGTAATTTGTCGTTTTGAGCTACCGCCTGGAGCAGCAGTTGTTCGTCCCCGCCCCTGCAGCCGATCCGTCCCATGCCCGTGTCGATCTTCAAATGTACGTTCAGTTGAGGCTCTGCCGCCCGAAGAAACCGCCCGGCGTACCGCAAGGCTTCAAACGAACAGATAGTACAGTGAAAACCCCTGACCTGTGCCAGCCTTATCAACTGCTGATCCATCCCGGCAAATAACGGACAGGTTATCAGTATCACCTTGCCGCCGATGAACGGATATATCTGCTCAGCCTCTTCGACTGTCGAGACCACAAAACCCTCGACCTGATCGTTCAGACAGGAAACCACTATTCGGGACTGGTGTCCGTAACCGTCCGCCTTGACCACCGGCCAGAGCATCACATCTTTGCCGCAGTATTTCTTGAGTTCACCGACGTTGTGGCGCAGATTCGCCCGGCTGACATACGCCCTGACCGTTTTGAGGGACCGCCTTTGCAGACGAAGCGGACCCACCTCGTAAAGGCTGGTCAGAGCACCTGCCTGCCTAGTTGTATGAGATTCCAGCAATCCTTGCCGCTTTCTACTGTCCATAAAGCCACCAGGGGGCGAATAAAACCTTGGGCAAACGTTCAATTATCGCGATGTTATTCGATAAAACCACTAACTTACTATAAAATGTCATCTTATCTCATTTGAGTCAAGAAAAAAATACTAGACATACCCGACCAAATCATAATAATCCATGAAAACGTACCCACGCCAAATGGAAAGGAGTATGAATATGATTAAGGTTTTGGTAACAGACAAATTAGCCCAGGAAGGCCTTGACCTGCTCGCCGGTATGGATGACGTCAAGGTAACTGTCAAAACAGGCTTGAGCGAGGACGAACTGATCGCGGTAATCGCCGAACACGACGGACTTATTATCCGTAGCGATACAAAGGTCACCGGCAAGGTTCTGGAAAACAGCGGAAATCTCAAAGCTATAGCTCGCGCCGGCGTAGGTATCGATAATGTTGATGTTCAAACAGCCACCAGGAAAAACATCATCGTTATGAACACCCCAGGAGGTAATACCATAAGCGCCGCCGAGCACACCATTGCTTTGATGATGGCCCTGTCCCGTCATATCGTGCAAGGATGTAACTCTCTCAAGGCCGGCAAATGGGACCGAAAACTCTTTATGGGCACCCAACTCAGAGGTAAAACCCTCGGGTTGGTCGGACTGGGACGCATAGGCCTGGCCGTGGCCTCCCGTGCGATCGGCCTGGAAATGAAGGTTATCGGCTATGACCCCATCGCCTCCCCCGAACCTGCCGAAAAACTCGGCGTCAAAATCTACTCCAACGTGGACAAGCTGTTCGCCGATTGCGATTATCTTTCTCTTCACGTACCGGTCACCGACCAGACTCGCGGTATGGTCAACGCCCGGCGCATCGCCCTGATGAAGCCCACTGCTCGCATTGTCAATGTGGCCCGTGGCCCAATCATTAATGAGCAAGACCTTTACCAGGCGCTACGGAACAAGAAAATCGCCGGCGCCGCCCTGGACGTGTTCGCCCAGGAGCCGCCGGAAAACCGTGGCTTTGAACAACTCGACAACTGTATTGTTACGCCACATTTGGGCGCCAGCACAGAAGAAGCCCAGATCGAAGTGGCTGTGGAGGCTGCCGAACAACTGGTGGACGCGCTCCGCGGTACCGAGATACGCAATGCACTCAACGTACCACGTTAGAGTACTTTTTGCCATAAGTATCTGCTAAATCGCCAGTTCGACACTTTGCAACAGCCCGCAAATGCCCATCTTGTGGAATCGCTGACCTGACAATTTACCCCTTTACTTCCACACCAAAATCGGTTAGTCTGGCTGTGGAAAAACCCAGTAAATGTACGGTTGCCAAACTTGATTGCGATTTATGAACGTTGAAACACTCAAAAAACTGCTGGAACAACTTCAGACAGGAGACATCTCCGTTGACCAGGCTATGGAGCAATTACGACATCTGCCGTTCCAGCCTATCGACTGTGCCAACATCGACCACCATCGCGCACTGCGTTGCGGGATGCCTGAGGTGATATACTGCCCCGGCAAAACCACCGCGCAAATCGTCGAAATCTTCTCCCAACTCGCTCAGCACAAGCACAACGTACTTGCAACACGGGCCGACGAAACAATTTACGAGCAAATAAAGCTACATTTCCCAAACGCACAATTTCACCCGGTCGCCAGAACAATTATCCTGCGTCAGGAACAGACCAAACCCAAAATCGGCCGGATTGCCTTGGTAACCGCCGGTACCGGCGACATCCCAGTCGCTGAAGAGGCCCGCGTCACCGCCGAACTGCTAAACCAAAACGTAGAAACAATTTATGACGTCGGAGTGGCCGGCCTGCACCGACTGCTCAGCCACTGCCAACAACTCCAACAAGCCAACGTCGTCATCGCTATAGCAGGTATGGAAGGCGCATTGGCCTCCGTGGTTGGCGGACTGGTCGCTGTACCGGTTATTGCCGTGCCAACCTCCGTTGGTTACGGAACCAGTTTCTCCGGAATAGCCCCGCTACTGACCATGCTTAATAGTTGTTCCACGGGTGTCTCAGTTGTAAATATCGACAACGGATTCGCTGCCGGCTACATCGCCTCGCTCATTAACAGCCAGGCAGCCAAATAGAAGGCATATCCTTCATGACGCACAAAATTACGGACATTCCAGAGATGCCGCCACGAAGCCACGACGCACACAAGGGACAGTTCGGCAAGGTCCTCATCCTTGGCGGCAGTCGGCACATGATCGGCGCCCCGGCACTGGCGGCAAACGCCGCCCTGCGTAGCGGCGCCGGCCTGGTGCGCATCGCCACCGGCCGCAGTATCCAGCTAACCGTCGCCGCGTTAGCGCCTTGCGCCACCAGCATTCCTCTGCCGGAAGACCAAAAAGGCCTCATCGGCGTCACAGCAATCCATGACATATTGGACGCACTGGACGATAACGATTCCCTGGCCCTCGGACCGGGCCTCGGCCAAAGCGACGATCTGCAAACCCTTGTCAATCACATAGTTAACAAATGCCAAAAACCCATGGTCATCGACGCCGACGCCCTGAACAACCTGGCCAAACTAAATCAAAATGACCTCCAGCTTTCCGAAAAAACTATACTTACGCCACATCCAGGAGAGATGGCCCGGCTCTGGAAAACATGGTTTCGCGAGGAGCTGCCCACCGAAAGATCACTCCAGGCGGAAAAACTCGCCCAAAGATCAGCAACTATAGTCGTCCTCAAAGGTGCTGGAACCGTAATTACCGACGGCAAAAGCACTTATATAAACCAGACAGGCAATCCCGGCATGGCTACCGGCGGCAGCGGAGACGTACTGACCGGCTGCATCGCCGCACTGCTGGCAAACAAACAGGCGGCCCTCTCACCCTTAAGTGCGGCAATCCTGGGAACTTACGTCCATGGCCGCGCCGGAGACCTGGCCGCCGCCCTGCTAACCGAAACCGCCATGACCGCTACCGACCTGATTGACCTCCTCCCAGACGCCTGGTCATCCGTACAAACAGAATCATCACACAACTAACCAACAAACTCAAACATCCAGGCAACAATTAGCCTGCATATTTCATAGGGGTATCGATGGGTTTGCAATGGTTTGATCGCATTGCGGTCGGCAGTTTTGTTATTGCTGTTGTGCTGTAACTACCTGTCTTGACAGGGGTTATGCTTCGTTTCAAGGTCCGGGAGTATGGTTGATTATCCGATCATTTGCATATTCAGCAATTTCGGCGGTTTGTGCCGATAACTATATTTATGAGCCAGGCGTGTAAAATATATGATTTTCTGTCGCAGACGGATAATCGGTCTGCCGACAGTGCGTTGCTGCTGGGTTTTCGTCTTGCAGAAGAGCCTTATCAGAGCGCTATACTGGAGACGATACTGGATCGTGGACAAAGTGAGGGGACGTGCCGTTTGATCGAGTCGTATCATCGATTTGAGCCTGCGTGGCAGGAGATGTTACACCAGCGTGTGGGCGATCTCTACAGTGGCCTTCGTTTGGCCGGTTCGTCTGAGGTGAGCCAGACGCGTCTTAATGTCCTGGCGATTCTCAGGCGGGCGAGATACCGCCGCCTGGCGGATCTGGTTGTGACAATGCTGCATGACAGCGAAGGGCAAATCGCACAACAAGCGGCCATAGTGCTGTTAGAGATGGCTCAACAGTTTGCCCAAAATGATGAGTTGGATACGGTCCGTGAAGCAGGTGTTGTCCCGATAAGCGAAGATGCGGCGGGCTGGACGGAAACGTATTTGCCTGCGGATCCGACGCGCAAAAATAGCGATCGTCAGATAGTGCTTTCGGCCCTGGAAAGGGCGATTGAGCAATACGGCAAATTGCACAAGCGTGAGGAGGTGATACTGGCGGCGATGTATGTGGCGCCTGCTCACTGGGGTCATTTCTGGAAAAACTATTTTGATCATCATGATATTGTCGGCTGTAGTGTACGCCAGTTTATTGTTCGTTACGATCAGCCGGCGTTGGCCAGGTTTGATCTTAGCGCATTGGGAAATCCGTATCTGCGGCCGGTGGCGGCGCGAGCCCTGGCGAGGCACGGACGACATGATTTTCTTGTGGCGGTGGCGCGAATGCTACATAAGGAAAATAACGATCAGATTGCCGAAGGGCTAAAGCTTATAAGGAACCCTATCTGGCTTCGGCCTGAGAGGTTACCGCTAACGAGCTTCAGTCCTGAAGATCAATCAGCGTTGGTGGGGTTTATTACGGCTTTGGGAGTTAAACGAGAGTTCGTAGCCGATTATCTCGGTCACTTTGTCGATGAGGCGGCCGAGACGGTGCTTTTCAAAACGGTGGAAATATTTTCCGAGCTGCCCTGGCCGATGGTTGCTGAGCCGATGGGGCGGATTTTGGAATCTCGTCATGGGCAGGCTGCTTTGGCGGGATTGGTGCAAGCGATCAAAATGGATTCGAGACAATTGCCCGAGATTATGGCGAGGCAACTGAATTCTCCGCATGAACATGTACGCAAGATAGCGCAGAATTATTGCAAAAAAATTGCTTTTACCTCTTACTGGAATAGTTTTGCCAAGATGTCCGATAAACAGCGGATGGCGGCCGGTAAGGCGGTTTTCAAAATCGATGGCGATGCGCCGAATCGATGGCGTAAATGTGCCGAATCAAAAATACCAAATGAGCGTTTGCGGGCGGTGTTGATGGCCCGGTTGCTGGGGCTGGTCGATAAGTGTTTGGAAACGCTGTGCGATTTGGCGGTGGATTCGGATCAGATGGTTCGCAGTTGTGCCGTGGCGGCGATGGGCGAGGCCGCGTCAACTACAAACGATAGTATCGGACAACGCCTGGCCGAGGCGTTAGACGACAGCGATCCTCGTGTGCAGGCTAATGCTATTGAGGCTATGGAACATCGCGGCGAGGCCAAAGCTGCTGACAAAATTAAACCGCTTATGCAAAGCGACAATAATCGAGTTCGTGCCAATGCTGTAAAGGCGATGATCAGATGGAAGGCAGCATCGGCTCAGCAGGTGGTTAAGGCCATGCTGACAGATCGACGCGCCAGTCATCGTCGCAGCGGGCTTTGGCTGGTACAAAACATACAGGATTCCAACACCGGCGACCTATCGGGTGCAATGGAGAAAAAGTATGCTACAGCTTCCGGGGATATTGGTGTTTAGCGGCTACGATCAATATTGCGGGTTTTATCGGTGGCTTCAATCGGCTGCTTCGCTGCCTTACAGTCTGCGAGGAGTGAGAGATTCCTTCGGGACACTCTACTTGAGCGGCTGGGAAATGTGGCTATTGCTGGCCGCTGCTGTTTTGTTGGTTGTCGGGATCGTTTTGTGGAATTGGCACAGGCGCCGCCGAAAGGCGGCCAGCCAAACCAACGATAATGCCGATGCATTGTTTGAAGAGTTATTGGGGCAGGTTGTTCTTTGTCCGTCGGACAAAAAGATTCTGCGAGAAATGGCAAAGGGCGCTCGTCTGAAATATCCGGTGATGTGTATGCTCAGCCCGGAGATGCTGGATTTGTCGCGGCGGATGTGGCGACAGGAAAGAGGTCCGCGACAGGTAACACGTGAAAAGTACGACCGCATCGACGCGATTGCGGTGCAGTTGTACGACCATTACGCATCAGGGGGCTGCCAGGCAAAAACATAAGCCAAGGGGAAAATACCTATTTTTGGGCCTTAATGGGGGGGAAATTTTGATTGGGGTTGCAATTTCCGGGTATATGTGGTATGGTTACGGCTGGATTTGACGAGAACCTAAGTTTTTTTATATGAAGGGCCTGAAAAATGAGTAAAGCAGAAAAATTACCGGAAAAAGGGAAAATCAACAGACGAGAGTTCCTGGGTGCGACCGCGGCGGTGGCTTCGAGCTTTACGATTGTGCCCAGCCATGTACTTGGAGGCAATGGTAATACCCCGCCGAGCGAAAAGGTCAACATCGCGGGGATCGGTGTGGGCGGTCGGGGAGGTCGTGTTATTGCCCAGTTTAAGGATCAAAACGTTGTTGCTCTGTGCGATGTGGACTGGGAACGGGCGTCGGAGTCATTTAAGCTGTTTCCTGACGCCAAGCGATATAAGGATTTCCGTAAGATGCTCGACGAGATGGACACGAAGATCGACGCGGTAATGGTTGCTACGCCGGACCATACCCATGCGGTCGCTTGTATGAAGGCGATCAAAATGAAAAAACACGTGTTCTGCGAAAAACCGTTGGCGCATACGATTGGGGAAATCCGAATGCTCACGGAAGAGGCCCGCAAGCAGGGCGTCGCGACTCAGATGGGTAATGATGGCCACGCTATAGAAGAGATGCGTCTGCTTAAAGAATGGATCGAAGACGGGGCAATTGGTACGGTGCGTAAGGTCGAAGCCTGGACGCCACATGCGGTCTGGCCGCAGGGAATAGATCGGCCCAAGGATACGCCGGCCGTACCGGATACGCTCGACTGGGACCTTTGGCTTGGACCGGCGCCGTATCGGCCTTACCATCCTGCTTATGTGCCGTGCGCTTGGCGCGGCTGGTGGGACTTCGGTACCGGTGGTTTGGGCGATATGGGTTGTCATATATTTGACCCGATTTTCTATGCTCTGGACCTGGAATATCCGAGCAGCGTGGAGGCAAGTTGTTCGCTGCTTCGTGAGATGTGGAACTGGGAAAGAAAGCTCAACCCGGACAGCTATCCACGTGCCTCCATCGTCTATTATGATTTTCCCGCTCGTGGAAACCGGCCCAAACTCGAAGTGACCTGGTATGACGGCGGGCTTATGCTGAAACGTCCGGAGGAACTTGAGGAAGGCAGAAGAATGGGGACCCAATACGGTGGGGCCTTGTTTATCGGTGATAAAGGGAAGATTTTATGCGGTTCTCACGGCGCCGAGGGCGCACGGATTATCCCCGAAGCGAAGATGAAAGAATATAAACGACCGCCGAAAAGGCTTCCACGATCGATCGGACACTATGAAGAATGGATCGAGGCGTGCAAAGGCGGACAGCCGGCCGGTTCCAATTTCGACTATGCCGGTCCGCTCAGTGAAGCTGTTCTGCTCGGCAATGTGGCCCTGAAGAGTGGTGAAAAACTGCTGTGGGATTCCAAGGCTATGAAGGTTACTAATGTAGCCGAAGCTAACAAATACCTCAGTCGCGAGTACCGCCAAGGGTGGTCGCTGTAGGTAATCAAATATGCCTGCACAAATTACATTTTGAGCCTTGGCAGAGTACTAATATAAGCTTTATGGCCTTATCTTAACTTAGTGAGAGAACGTAAGTTAAGAACACATTCGTATGCTCAAATAGAGATTTTTGGGTGGGGTTGTTGACCCGGCTGATCAGGAAACCTATAGTTTCAATGGGGGGAGTGTGTGCATTGGATGGATAAAAGTGTCAGCGCTTTTTAGGAGTTTGAATTATGGAGATCACGGAATACCTAAATCGCGAAAGAATCAACTATGAATTGTACTCGCATCGCCCCGCCTTCACATCTCAACAAATGGCAGCAGAAGAACATATACCGGGAATGAACGTAGCTAAACCGGTTATTGTTCTGGCGGACGGCAAATATTATATGTGCGTTTTGCCGGCCTGCTGCAAGGTTGATCTGGCGGTGCTGCGCAGCCAACTAGGAGCCAACAAGGTGACTCTGGCCAGCGAAGAGGAGATGGCAGGTCTGTTTCCCGATTGCGATTTGGGAGCGGAACCGCCTTTTGGTAACGTTTTTGGCCTGGCGACCCTGATGGATGAAAGCCTTAGTTCGGATGAGTATATCGTCTGTCAGGCAGGCAGGCACAATTGGGCTGTCCGCATTGGCATGAGGGACTATAAAGAACTAGTAAGCCCTCAGGTTCTGTCGTTCAGTTATCGTTTGCACTAATGGAGCCAACGTTTGGTTGGAACCTGCACTGATGCCGATGGGGTCTGGTGATTCTTTGCAGGGCTGGCGGTCGTTCGCGAATCAGAAGCTATGTTGTTTTTTCATAGGTTCCGTCGCCTCTTTTTTTGAGCTTTGTAAAGCCTTTGTCTCGCAGGTTGCTGTCGGAAAGCGTCGGGGTGAAACCACTGCAGGAAGCGGGGATTTTTTTGACCTTTCCCTTACATTTGGGGCACTTAGACAAGGGCTGAGCCGAGATCGATTGCATCAGCTCAAAACCGCCACGGCAGTAATCACAGCCGTCGCTGAGTGATTTATAGCGATAAATTGGCATTATATGAACCTTAACTGAATAACGCCTCGACGAACCTTTCGGGATCGAATGGTTCGATGTCTTCGGGACGCTCGCCGAGGCCGACAAATTTTACCGGTATGTTGACCTGATTGCGGATAGCAATGACAATGCCGCCTTTGGCGGTGCCGTCGAGCTTGGCGAGCATAATACCGGTGATGTTGACGGCTTCTGTGAATATTTTAGTCTGGTTGATGGCGTTCTGGCCGGTGGTGGCGTCGAGTACCTGGATGACTTCGTGGGGCGCTTCGGGGATTTTACGGGTGATGACATCACGAATTTTGGTGAGTTCTCGCATGAGATTCTGCTGAGTATGCAGTCGCCCGGCGGTGTCAACCACGAGGATATCGGCTTTTCGCGCCAGGGCGGCCTCGCAGGCATCGTAAGCGACGGCGGCGGGATCGCTGCCCTGCTGATGCTTGACGATCTGAACACCGGTACGCTGACCCCAAATGGAAAGCTGTTCCACGGCGGCGGCTCTGAAGGTGTCGCAGGCAGCCAATACCACTTTTTTTCCCTGGCTGCTGAACCAATACGCCAGTTTGCCGACGCTGGTGGTCTTGCCGCAGCCGTTGACGCCGGTAATCATAATAACCGTTGGTGGCGAATCGGCAAATTTGATCTGGCGATCCTGGTGAGGCCAACAATTGATCAGGTCTTGCTTGAGAAACGGTACGATATCTTCGGCGGCGGTGATCTTCTTGTCGTTCCAGGCGCAGCGGAGGTCCTTGATGATCTGCTGTGAGGTCTCGACGCCGATATCGACACTGATAAGCTGTTCCTCGAGATGGTCGAGCAAGTTCTCGTCGATTCGCCGGCCCAGGGTCAGGACGGTTTTGAGAGAACCGCCGATTTTGTCGCGGCTCTTTTTCAGGCCGGCCTTTAGTTTGTCCAGTGTTTTGGAAAATAACGCCATGATGTAAAGTCACCTCTAAAACAAAATATCAATGATATGGACACTATTCGAAAACCCATTCGGCTGATTATATCGGAATAGCGGTAGTTCTTAATCATTTTTTTTCAAACAAAGCCAAATTGTGCTGATATTTTATTTGTTTTGACAATTTGGGCAAGGGTGGGCCGATTGTTTTTGGGAGTTTTTGATTTTCGAGTTTTGGTTTCACAGGCGAGTTGCTTCAATGGTGGTTTCGCCGTGGTCGCCGTGTTGTAAGGTTATTCTGGTGATTTCCGGTGGGCAAAAGAGCCGTATCGGGATTACGCTGCAACCCAGGCCGCGTGTTGTGTAAATAAAACTACTGCCGATACGTTCGAGGCCGGTAGCGTATTGGTGTCCGCTGAAACTGTGAGTGACCAGGGGGCGGCCGTTGGGCAGACAAATCTGACCGCCGTGGGTGTGTCCAGATAAAATCAAGTCAGCTCCGGCTCCGGCCAGCGGCATTGCTATTTCCGGATAGTGACAGACGGCAATGGTAAACAGCGCAGGCTCTGTGGTCAGCATGGTCTGTGCGATGTCGATCGTGGAACGGCCGTAACCTCGCAAACCGCAAAGATTGAAATAGCTGCCATTTGATACGTGGACCTGCTGGGTTTCGTTGGTCAGCGTGGTTACGCCCAGCCTGGGCAGATGCTGCATAAATTCGTTCGGGTCATGATTGCCCTGCACCGCAAACGCTCCCAACGATGGAGAGCATTCTTCCAATAATTTTTCGCATACTTCCAAAGCTAAATCAGTATGGGCGGCAAATATCAGTCCCTGTCGTGACAGGCCGACTCTCAGCGGTTCGTAAGTTTGGATGGCAAAAGGATTGCTGAACCGCAGTTGGTGACAGAAATCACCGGTGAAGATCAGCAGGTCACACCCCTGAGAGATTATCCGACGCAGATGTTTTTCTTTTTGGCCATAGCCGCGGATGTGCAGATCACCCACCTGAAGGATGCGAAGCCCACGCAGATAGTCCGGCAGTTGCGGCAGATGCAGCGATATTTCCGTAAGTTCGAGCATATATATCTCCTGTCAAAACTTCTTTAATTTCGCATTTCTACCATTCCAGCGGCAAATATGACGGTGACGCCAATATATGCCGATAAGAAGGATTATTCGCGTATGATGCTCCTGGTCAGGCTTCCTCCTTTCACCATTTCGAGCGGCATTGTAACTGCTTTTTAGTGAGGAGTCAAGCATAAAATCAATGCCTTCAAGAGCGTGGTTTTACTAACCATAAAGGGAACCAGGGAACCTTGTGCGACATTTTTAACGGAAAAACCCCTTGAAATCGCTGCAGAAATGATTACGATTGATATGGCGGTGGAATTGAGGGTGGGACTTCGGGGCGGGTTGGTTGAAATGATGGTAGAACCGGTAGTATTTGTGTGATGCGGTGTTACCGGCAGGGATAGTAAGGTGGTTGGCGGGAGTGGTTGTGGCTCTGGAGTTGATCGGCAATTTAATACGGATACTGGAACAGGAGGGTATCTCTTATTGTCATTGGAAAAGCAATGCGGCCATGAAGGAGACGATGGCTGGGGAAGATGATCTGGACCTTCTGGCAGCCCAGGAAGATAAGGGGAGATTTCTTTCTGTTCTGGCACGACTGAATTTTATTCGGGCGACTGCTTATAACGATAGCTGGTTCCCCGATATAACTCATTATTATGGTTATGACAGCGAATCGGGAAAAGTAGTTCATGTGCATCTTCACTTTAAGTTGATACTCGGTTATGATCTGATTAAGAATTATCATTTGCCGCTGGAGGATGTTTTTCTGAGGAACGCCGGCGGCGAAGGTGTATTGAAGACACCGGCTTGTGAATTAGACTTGATAGTTTTTGTGATCCGCATGGTGTTGAAACGCCGACTAATCTGTTTTCTGCTGGGGGGTCCGCGGTATTGGCTAAAGGGGTGTTTCGGTAAGAGATGGAAAGTTCTCTCGAAGACTGACCGTCGCGACCTGAAATATCTCCAGGGAAATGTCAGTAAAGAAAAACTGGAAGAATGCCGTCGTGAGTATTTTCCTTTTCTAAGCGGAGAACTGTTTGATTATTGTCTGTCCTCGATTGGGCCTGGGGCCGGGAGGTATGGATGGTTCTGGGCGGGGCGGCGTTTGGTTTGTGCTCTCAAGGGGTTTCACCGTTATGGTGCTGAGCGGGCTGTGTTGCTGGCCGTGGTCAGAAGGTTGAAGGGCAAAATAAAGTCACTGTTCAGGGGGCTGCGTCTGGCGAAGCCAACGAGGAAACGGCTGTCGCCGGCTGGGAAGATCATTGCCTTTGTCGGTGGCGATGGAGCAGGCAAGACGACCAATATTCGAATATTGCATTCGTGGCTGGGCCGATATTTCGATGTGCGTTCTTTGCACGTGGGAAGGCCGACTAAAGGTGTTTTGTGGTATTTTGTGATTATGTTGCTGCGAATACGCAAATTGTTGCAGGTTCACCGGTGGATTTTGGGGAAACCCAGCGATAACTTTCATCGGTCAGTTAAATATCTGCTGATGGCCCGATACCGTTATCGTGCTTTTTGCAAAGCTGTGCGGCTGCGTTCGCGTGGGGTTCTGGTGCTGCTGGATCGTATTCCGCTACCCGGGCTGGAATTTATGGATAAGCCGCGGATCAGAGATTTGACCGGCGGTCGTGGAATCTACGGGAGCCTGGCGGCATGGGAAGAAAAATATCACCGAGAAATAAGAGGAGCAGATGAATTGATCGTTCTTAGGCTCGATCCGAAAATAGCGGCTCATCGGCGCCCGGAAGACGAGCAGGAAAAACTTGCCGATAGATCGCGGTCGATCTGGGAACGAAAATGGCCGAAAGGATATGCTCATTTAATCGACAGCAGCCAACCTTTAGTTGAGGTTGAACGTGAGATCAGAGATATTGTTTGGACGGGACTTCGGCGGCAGGTTAAAATCATTGAGTTGATAGGCCCGGCCGGAGCCGGTAAGAGCGCAGTGGCCGAACGACTGCTCGATGAGACCTGTAATGTCCAGACGAGCTTGTCATGGAAAAAATACAGGATGAAATGTGTGGTTCGGTTGCTGCCAAAACTTGTTTCACTGCTGTGCCAGAAAGTGCCTTTTCGCTATTTGCGTTATCTGGTGAATCTGGAGACGAATCTGACGGTTTTGCAGAATCATAAGAGCAGGTGGATACTGCCGTGTTGTAATCTTGTTCTCGACGAGGGGCCGGTATTTCGCTGGGCTTCATTGAAGCAGTCGGCGGCGAACAGCGGGATGGCCGGTATTTTTGAGAATAATAGTTGGCTGCAGAACCTGGAGGCAAGGATAGGTGAGGTGCTTGATACGGTTGTTTGGCTTGATGCGCCGGATGAAGTTCTTCGAGCCAGAATAAACCAGAAAGTGCGCAACCATAGAATGAAGGACAAGCCGGAAGAGATAGTCGATCTGTTTTTGAACGACTACCGCCGGTTGTTTACGGAGATTGTCGGCGATGGAACAGGCAAGATCGCGGTTAAGCGTTTCGATACCGAACAGGTCTCAATCGAGGATGTTTTAGAGGGAATAAAGGCGCTGCTGTAACGGATAAAAGTTGGATAGCGATCTGTCGAGCTTAAAGGTAGCCCTGCCAGAAATTATCAACCCATTGGGTATAATACGATAGTTGTTTTTTTGGGAGAAATTGTTATGGCTGATGCCGTCAAGACCAAATGGACCAAAGAGCAGGTGGAGAACCTGTTAAAGACAGAGAAGCTTGCTTACCAGAAAATAGAACTTCCGTATGGTTTGAGCACGGGTGGTGAAGATCGCTCGGATACCAGTAACCTGATCTTCAACGGTAATCTGGATGGTAAGAGCGTATTGGACATCGGCTGCTATTTGGGATATTTTTGCCATGAGGCCGTCCGCAGGGGCGCCAAAAAGGTGGTTGGAGTCGATGCCAACGAGAACCGTCTGCGACAGGCTCGATTGTTGGCCGATTGCATGGGCAGGTCGATAGAATACAAGTCGCTCAATATTGAGGAAGAAGAGATTACCGGGCAGTTTGATGTGGTTATTCTTTTGAACGTTCTGCACCATTTGCGCAATCCTATCGGTGTGCTCGATAAGATTATACCTCATGTTAATGAACGTCTTATCCTGGAGTTGGCCGGTCCGAGCAGCCCCAAGGCAGACAAACTGCTCAAGAAAATGTGGGCATCATGGTGGCTGCGTTATCGGATCAATAAGCTACCGCTGATCATAGTGGGCCGGGACATGACGGTTAACAGAAAAGGCGAGCAGAAGTTTTTTTTCTCACCCGTGGCGATAAAACATATATTGATGGAACAGCGAAGCTCTTTTGCCCGACTGGATATTTTAAGTTCGGGTTTCAAGAATCGCTATGTGGCTGTGGCATGGAAGCGGCAGGTGGAGAATCTGATAATAATAAGCGGCGCCACTTCGTCTGGCAAGAGCACACTGATTGATCGGCTGATGGGCGGAGAGATTCCTGAGATTGCCGCTGAGATCGGAATGAGACCCAATCAGGAATGGCGGCATCTGGCGCCCGATCCATTGAAAGAGACGAAAGATGTCAGGCTCGAAAATGTCCTGTATCATTATGATATTCTGCGGCCCTGGAACAACGATGCGCGGATTTATCAGTGTGAGCAGGGGATGGAGGTTCTCGATTGTGCTCGTGGGCGTACGGTGGTTACGCTTTGGACGGATCCGAAACTGATGTGCGAGCGGTTGGAACCGGAAGTGCGAACAGCCAGGCATAAATCGCGGCAGCGCCGGCTGGCGGACATTCTTGCGATGTATCGCAGCGGTAAGGAGTTGGCTCAGCGGTATGAATATTGGGCCGATTATTGCCGTGGAAAGAATGCGAAACTGCTTTTTATCGACTGTAGCGATAAACCTAAAATGCTTACCGAAAATCAGTGGCGTGGAAAGCTGGAAAAGCTCAAGCATACAGAAGTTTGACAGTGTGCGGGCAATATTATCCCAATTATCAGGCTACATCAAGCAAATGGAAGATAAAGGCGTTGTCCTCGACAAGGCCCCTGTTGCGACTGCGCCGATTCTACTGTGACATCCCAAGTGTATCCTCTTGTTATATAAGCGGATACACAGTTTTTGGCCTGCTCATAGAAAGATTTTTTAACAAAATCTGAAAAATGCTTGACAGTTGTTACTGAATCCATTATACTACTCTAGTAAATCAATAGAGATACTCAAGATTATGGTCCTCTGGCCTGGAATAGAAATATTTGGCAGGTTTTGAGAGTTATTTTTGGACTGACCAGGAAAATGTAGTAACCCAACGTAAGAAATGAGGTTTCTAAAATGAATATCGCAAAAGACATGACAGAATTGATCGGTCGGACACCGCTGGTATGGTTGAATAGCATTGGTAAAACCAGCAAGGCACGTATCATCGGCAAGCTGGAGTTTTTCAATCCAGCGAGCAGTGTCAAGGATCGTATCGGCGTAAGCATGATTCAGACAGCCGAAAAGGAGGGCAAGCTAAGGTCCGGCATGACGATTGTCGAGCCGACCAGTGGTAATACCGGTATCGCATTGGCCTGGGTGGCCGCCGCCAGGGGTTACAAACTGATACTAACCATGCCTGAATCGATGACTATCGAAAGAAGAAAGATATTGCAACTACTCGGCGCGGAGATTGTGCTGACTCCCGCCGAAAAGGGTATGGCCGGTGCGGTGGAAAAGGCAAATGAAATTCTGGAACAGACTAACGACGCCTTTATGCCACAGCAGTTCATGAATCCCGCCAATCCCGAGGCACACCGCCGGACCACCGCTGAAGAGATATGGGCCGACACCGACGGGGCGATTGACATATTCGTCGCCGGCGTCGGTACGGGTGGAACCATTACCGGTGTTGGAGGGGTGTTAAAGTCACGTAAGCCATCGGTCAGGATTATTGCCGTTGAGCCGACGACTTCGGCTGTGCTTTCCGGTGGTCAACGCGGGCCGCACATGATTCAGGGGATTGGTGCGGGGTTCGTTCCAGAAATTTTGGACAGAAACGTTATTGACGAAGTCATCCAAATAGGAGATAGCGAATCGTTCGAAATGGCCAAACGTCTGGCGAAAGAAGAAGGCATCCTGGCGGGTATTTCCTCCGGCGCTGCGGTGGCAGCGGCAGTTAAGATCGCCAAACAAAAAGAAAACGCGGATAAGATGATCGTTACTGTATTACCCGATACTGCCGAAAGGTATCTGAGTACGGAACTTTTCCAATAAATTGAATAGCGGTTCATATAAGATTGATGCCTGCGTCAAAAGTGTTTGTCTGGAAAAAATCTTCATAAATTATGATAAA
>CAZICK010000041.1:0-32438 GCA_964537505.1 uncultured Pirellulales bacterium | reverse complement strand
GAAGAAACCAGTCATTTTTTGGCATATCCATGTACAGATTCTTATGAGGAGCTATAATGTTTACTCATGCCGGAGACCTAAATCATCCATTGCCTGTACCACAGGTTGAACATCATAATACTCCAAAACAGCCGTGAGTAATCGGATCGCCTGCTTTGATGGTCGTTCCACAATTCCCGCAAAAAGGTCTTATCGTAATAGTTGTATTCATTGAAGTCGAAAATTTCCCGGCAAGCAAAATCCCTTAGCTCATCTCGAAAATAATGAACCAGTGGAACGCCAAAGCCCTGTTTTCTACGGTAAAGGATTTCGCCCGGCAGAACATCGGCAAACGCTTTTTTCAGCAGGTATTTTTTGATTCCTTTTTGTATCTTCATTTTGGATGGTATCCGCCCGGCAAACTCGACCAGCTCATGGTCCAGAAAAGGAACCCGCGCCTCCAGACTGACCGCCATCGAAGCGCGATCCTCCTTCGTCAGCAGGCAGTCCGGCAGATATTCACTGCAATCGAAGTTCAGGGCGTTGGTAAGGTCGTCTTCATAACAAAAGTATTCGGCCAGATATTTGAAAGCGGCCAGTTTGTCGATTGATTCATGTTTGCTGCGGAACATGTAACTAAAGAGCTTGAGATATATGAGATAGGCCGGTTCGGGCTGACCCAAAAATGACTGCAACTTGCTGAGCTTGTCCTTTTTCAAAAAAACATTGGCAAAGTCGATCATATAATTCAACGTGAGCTTCAATACCGTGGGCAGTCGATTTATTTTTCTCAGCCAAACAAGCTCCCGGTATCGCGGATAACCGCCGAACAGTTCATCTCCGCCCGTACCGGAAAGGCTCACCGTGACCTCCTCCTTGGCTACGCGGGAAACCAGGCAGGTGGGCACCATCGAGGGATCGCCAAATGGTTCGTCGTAATAGTATGGCAATTCGCCGATCAGGTTTTTTACATCCCCGGCATCAAAGGCTATCTCATAGTGGATGGTATGGAACTTGTCAGAAATGATTTTTGCGTACCGCGATTCATTGAATTCAGGATAATCGAACCTTATAGAAAAGGTTTTCAACTCCTTAACATATCGGCTCATGATTGCCACGATAATGGAACTATCCACCCCGCCGGACAAAAAAGCACCCAGCGGAACATCAGCGATTAGTCTTTTTTCGATGCTGCTCTCGAGTTTCCGGCTTATTTGTTCGGTAATTTCATTTTCCGAAGCGTTGATATCCTCTGGAAAAGACAGTTGCCAGTACCTTTGGCGTTGTCGAATTTTTTTGCTCGCGAGGTCATAGACAAGATAATGAGCCGGGGGCAACTTATGGACATCTTCCAATATGGACCGGTTGGAGGTGCTGTTTCCGAAAAGCATATAGTGATCGAGCACTTCCTGATTGATTTTTTTCTTAATATCACTCTTTAAGAAAACCTTGACTTCGGAACCAAATATGAATTTTTCCTCATCAGCGTAATAATAAAGAGGTCTTATCCCCAGGCGGTCCCGTGCTAGAAAAAAGAGGTTTTTAGGCTGGTCGAAAATACAGAAAGCAAACTGACCGTTAACCTTCGAGAGAATATCAGTGCCCCACTGCTCATAACCGTGAACCAGAACTTCCGTATCGGTTGCGGAGGTGAAATGGTGTCCCGCCTGCCGGAGCGTCTCTCTGAGTTGTTTGAAATTGTATATTTCTCCATTATAGGAAATACAGATCGACCGGTCTTCATTGTAAAGCGGCTGGCGGCCCTTTTGGGAAAGATCCAGTATGCACAGCCTCTTGTGGCCGATGGATACACCATCGGCGACGTGAAAACCCTGCTGCTCCGGCCCACGATGGTTGAGCAACTCGGCCAACGCCGTTACTTTGCCCCTATCCTCCCAGTTAAAACCAACTATTCCACACATTGAACTTCTCTTTATGGGAACCTCTAATCGCAATCGACGGCGTCTTTAAGAGGTCAAGCCTCACATTCCTGTTGCGATCGTAATGATACAAACACCTTTTTGTATTGCTCAATAATTTTTTTTATATCATGATGTTCCAGGACATATTTTCGTCCATTTTGGCCAAGCTGCAGGTAACGCTGCTGATCCAGCATAAATTTCAAGCCCTCGGCCAGTCGCGTCGAATCGCCCCGGCAGCATACACCGCAGGAATATCTGTTCAGAAAGTCATCTGGGTTGACGTTCAACGACAAGATCGGCGTGGCGCATTTGCAGGCCTGAATAAAGGTGTTGGGAAAGCCTTCTGTATCACTGGTATTGACAAACACCCTGGCCCGCTGAAAAAAACTGTCGATCTGGCGAAACGGCACACGCTGATGAAATTCCAGGTTAGGCACCTCCCGAACGCGCCGACAAAACTGATCATATTGGTTGTCGCCGGTAGCCCGCTGACAAATCATGACAAACGACTGCTCGGGAAACTCGCGGGCCAGGGCGATAAATTTCTCCGGCTTCTTAAAGGAGGCACTACGACCTGTCCAGAGTATGGTCTGGCGATTTGTTTCGCGCAGCTCGTCCAGGCGATGGCCGTTGGGCACCATCATCGAAAAAACACCTGTAGTGCGCTTAAGGTTTTCTATATCGGTTTGGTTTTGTACGAAAACTATTTTCGCTGTGCGCAAAGCCCATCCAAACAGTCTGCCCAGCACGCGATGACGCTTAAGATATGTGCCGTCACAATGGTCCGTATGCGCCGAGCGGTACAAGAATACCCTGCGGTGCAGCCGGCAATACAAAGCCGTCAAAAATGTTCCCAAAGACGGCGTCTTGATCATATATATATCGGCCCCAGCCCTGCCTAGTGAGCGCCAGACCCGCAAAACGCCGTGCAAAGCGCTTCGATCAAAATCCACGCTCTTTATAACCGTTACTCCCTCGATGGTTTCGATGGGCTGCTGCCCATAGTCGGCGGTGATAAAACTTACCTGGTAATTTTTGTCCCGTGCCAGTTCCACCGCCAAAAAATACAAGTCCACCTCCGAACCACCGAACACTTCATTTGATTCGGGATTGAATAACGGATACGCCTTGGGGGCGATAAAACATATCCTGATTGGTTTGTCTTGGGATTTCATTTTACCTGACATATCGTATATAGGAGTTTTCCGCTTTGGGTTTTGGTTATTTCCTCGACGAATTCGAAGTCAACCACACACGCCCGGCCCATTAGGATCCGGGTTTTTTCCGTTATATCTTCGAGATCGTCCGGCGGTGGGGGGGTGGACCTGTCCTTTTTTTCCAGCTTTATCAATACCCGATCGTATTGTGTTTGAATGATCTGGAATTTTTTTATCCAGTCTTTGAAGAAAAGTGATTGTACTATGAAATGCGAGTGCACCAGTGAGCCATCGGATTTTTTAAAGTAGCCCAGGGTTCGGCCCAGGATTTTCTTCAGCCGAAATGTATTCCGCCCACAGGGACACTCGCTGGAATCCGCCTCGGCAACATCACCAATGTCATATCGGATCAGCGGCATAGAATAATTGCACAGGGTGGTAACGATTATCTTGCCCGCCTCCGCAGTAACGGGCTTGTTGTTCTCGTCCAGGACCTCAGTATAATGGGACCAGTCAAAACAGTGCAGCCCGTTTTGCCGGCGACATTCACAGGCTAAAGCCCCCACCTCCCGCGAACCGTACTGGTCATAGACCTTACATTTCATTGCCGATTCGATTTTGCTTCTGACCCGTTCGGTCAAAGGCGCAATGGTCGATATGACAATATCCGGCGGATGGAAGTCTATCTCATTTCGGGAAAGAAAATCCGCCAGCTCCAGGGCCGATTCCATATAGCTCCAATAAGCCCTGGGCCTGAAACTGTTATTCAACCTGACTAACTCGCTTAGGGTCCGGTCGTTCAGACGATAAGCGTTGAAAAACCTTCGGTTGTAAAGATAATTTATGATCCGGTCTTTCGGTCCCAGAGTCCCTTTAATTATATCCCGGTCCGAACCCCACAGCTTTATCTCCCGCCAGCCCGGCTCCTTTCCCAATACTGAATTGAAATACAGTTTATTGGCCGTGTTCCACTGGTCGTATTCCTTGTCCTGTACGAAATCGATCGGCTCCCCGGTGCTGCCGCCGGAAGTGTTATGATAAGGCTTTCTGGTTTTGTAATCTTTGGCGTACAGGTTCGCCCCTTCTTTACGGATGATCTCTTTAGTCAGCAAAGGAACACATCCGAAATTTTCCAATCTGACCGTGCCCTCGACAACCACCCCGACCTGTTCGAGTATCCGGTGATAATACGGCACATTCTCATAAGCATGTATCAGCAGTTTCGTCAGCTTTTCCTCGGTCAATGCCCTAAGCTCCTGGTTTGAAGCATATTCATACCTCTTAATCTCTTTGAGATTACGCGGAATGCCACTGCCGCTCAGATAAAACATTGCATCAATAACAGCTTTTCTCAACGCCACCGTTTATCTCTCCTTAGCCGCCTTGGCAATACTACCGTACAAATTATAGTATTGCCCGGCTGTATTGTGCCAGCTAAACTTTTTCGCCTGTTCGCTTGCTTTGCGGGACATAGCCAGATAAACTTCAGGACTATCCGCCAGTTTTTTTATTGCCTGAGCGAACAGTTCGGGATCTGCCTGCGGGACAATAACGCCATTGTCGGCTATCAGTTCTTCCGTACCCTCACAAGAGCTGCTGACAATCGGAAGGCCACAGGCCATGGCCTCCAGCATCGCATTGCTCATACCCTCATGGGCGCTGCTCATAACAAAAATATCATTGCGGCGATAAATATCCGGCATCTGTTCATTCGGTACGCGCGACAGAAAACGCACTTTTGAAGCAACTGACAAATCAACACTGAGTTTTTGCAAATTTCCCAGTAAATTACCTTCACCGGCAATATTCAAACACACATCAAGGCCCCCCTGTTGCATTTTGGCGACCGCTTCTATTAATACATCAATCCGTTTCCTGCTGATCAGTCGGGATACGGTCAATATCTGCAACGGCCTGGACAGTTTTTTGTCCGGGCTGGGGCTGAATCGTTCCACGTCCACACCATTAGGTATCACCTTTATGTTCAGTTCCGGCATAAAGCTCAGGGCCAGTTTTTGCAATCCTCTACTATTGGCAATCACCGCCGAGGCCGACTGCCATATTCTGCGAAACGACCCGGCCAGCAACTTGTAATCCAGTCCCAAACGAATATTGAAACCAGGCACATCCGAGCCTCGCAACGAAATTATATATGGCAGCTTTCCATCCCGATAACAAAGCCACCCAGTCGGAAATCCAAAAAAAGCATGCACCAGATCGTAATCCCCATCATCCACCAACCTGCGATAATAACCCTTTGCCCTGAACAGCCATTCGAGCACTTCAATCTTGCGCCAGTAATGCAGATTCTTCTTATGGATACCAACTTTGTATATCGTTATATTCTCGGAAAGCCGCTCCGTGACAATAAGTTTGTTCAGGCCGGAAGTTAATACGTCCACCTTCAAATCAGTCATCGAAGCGTACTGTTGCAAAAGCCGATAATGGGCCTGCCCCGCCCCGCCACCGATGGGAGGAAATTCATAGTTCAGCATAAGTATATTATATTTGTACGCCATTTCGACTGCTGACCGGCCCTCAATGTAAAATCAGTGGGTTCTTGCTAGGTGGCATGCTTAATCTTAACATACTACCTGGAGTAATCTTTATGCAGAAAAATGAACATACCTGCATTTGCCGGCACGACCGGACGATAGTTCGTCATGATAAATTCGCGCAGGGGAAACATGGCCTGGTGACGAGCCATCTCCCCCTGAGCCAATTGGCCGGCCTCGTCCGGTCTAACCGGTCCGCCTGGACGCCTGGGGTCGGTTCGCTGCCGATAAGCAAATTCTCCAACCTGCTCTATAAGCTGCTTGTCATATTTAATTACATCTTCGATAGTGCAATACTCAACCGAATAGCTCGGCGATGACGTTCTCACCCGCAAGTCAAATCTGACCTTGTCCCTGCTCCGCCAGCGCGGCCATAAGTCAATAACCGGATTACTCCAATAAGGATAAAGCCAGTGCTGCGGATCAACAATAAACTTGGGCGGATCGGCCTTTAGTTGTTCAACGATTTGTCTGGCTTTCGATTTCAGCAACTGGGGCTTGTAAGTGTGTAGGTTCGCTTCCGCCGGATAAACAGTAGGGCTAAACCGTTGGGCCTGAACGTAAATCCCCGGATACCACCCCCAGACATAAAGACCGTCATCGGCAGAGGAATTTTTCCGAACATAGTAAGCAACCTGCTCCCAAAGGTTAACAACGCCGTCCCGCCGCATCTGCCGGAGATCACTAACCTTTTTTTTGAACTCGCTGAGATTATCCGCGTTCCACCAGAAAAACATACCACAGCAAATCAACCCCAACACGACCATTCGGGCAGGCTGAAATTGTTTCTTTCTCATTAACAAACCGATCACCGCGGCAACTGCCAACGGTATGGCCTGCGGAAAGAATGCTTTCCAGTATGCCACCATCGACTCCGACGAACGCAGGGCAATATATGGAAACGCCTCTGAAGGAATAACACACTTAAGCAGCAAATCGACTATCAACCAGGCTGCCAGCAGCCAAACAAACCCCATTGGGTTTTTTCGACAACGATACAGCACATAAGCCGTCAACATGGCCGCCGAGGCGTTCAGGGGCAGAAAATACTGCACATAGCTGCGCGGCGAAATCCACACAAAAAGCATATCGAGAATCCACCATAGGCCCAGCAATAAAACAAAGCTCTCTCTGTAGCAAAAGGTTTCGGAGGAATATTTCTCAGCGTCGCAACACTGCCGGTGATCTTTCCTGCGGGCGACCAGATCGACAATCAGACCATGAACCCGCCAGAAAATTGCCAGCAAACCGGCGCCTATAGGAACAACAAAAGATTGATAATAGCCAAATACCGTGTTATACAGACTGGAAAAATCGGTTACCGCTCTGCTGCTGGTCAAATATCCGCCACCGGAAATATATAACTTTATCTCTACTACGGGCCACAACCGAAGCCATCTGGCTAATCTCACAACATGAAGGTCTTCCAGGAACCACCAGAGCATGAATCTGTCTTCCCGCGGCAACAAGGCAAAGCCAACCACACACAGCCCAAAAACAGCCGCTACCAACATAAGCCCAATTCTCCATATCCCCCCCCGCACTGATCGGAGTTGTCGGCCCATCCACCAGACCGCTCGACGATCCATAAATAACCAGAGAACAAAAGAAATAACCAGATAAATGACCAGCATTTTTATAAATAACCTGCCGGTAATACCCCCTAACAAAACAGCCATCTGCTTCTGCCCGGCATAAAAAATCATCAGCGGCGTCAGTCCCAACACCGCCCCGATCAGCAAGCCGGCGAGATCGCAGCCAAAATCGGTCCAACGGCAGCGCAGAATAAACTGCACCAGCATAAAAACAGCTATGGCAATTATTACTGAAGCGCCCGTGGGTTTGAAATAATATATATTGCCCGCCGCAGCGCCGGAAACAATCAACCACCACCATGAGCCCCCGGCATAATGCAGCATCAGCCCACACCCGGCTATGATCATACAGGCAATCATAAACTGCTCTTTGACGTTGCCGGACTTGGCAAACGGGGGACAGCTAAGATAAAATGCTGCCAGGATCAAAGCCACCGCCGCCGGGAAATTGCCGTAAAGCCTGCCCAGTGTATAGAACATCAAAACCAGGGCCGCCAACTGAAACAGCATCTGGATAAATTTAGGGCCAAACTCGCTGAAACCGAACAGCTTCACACCGATAACGTTAACCAACAATGTCGCCGGCATGGCGCTGGGAAAAACCTCAACGCCAAGTTGCCGACCATTAGCGATACACTGGGCACTATAAATATTTAAGGCGCTGTCAAAAGCGCCCTTGGTGTTGAATTCGAGATACTTGCCGTAAGCAAACGGAATCGCCGCCAAAACCACCGCCAACAGAAGTAGTCCCACCGCGGGGCGGTTTATACTGATCGCATTTGAGTTCGCAATTTTGCCTGTTGTTTCTGGTGGTCGGGTTTTTTTCGGTGCGATCGGCCGTTCCGCAGGGCCGGTTTTTCTGCGATTAGACATGGTTGCCGTTTTCCTCAGATGGACAAGATGATGATTTATTCTCGTTCGACCCGATGATGCGACGGATAACGTAGGTCGGCTTGTTCTGTGATTCGTGATATGTCCGACACATCATCTCCGCAAGCAAACCCATCAGCAGGAACTGTACGCTCATCATCAGCAGCATGGCGGTCATGGTGAGCAGCGGATTGCGGTTCATGCTCAAGGGTGAACTGGAGAAGAATTTCTGGTACAGCATGACCATACTACTCAAGATTGACAACATCAATGCCACAAGTCCCATACTACCGAATATGTATAGCGGCTTGGTACTGAACGAACCGAGAAACTTCACCGTTACCAAATCCAGCAGTACTTTTACCGTGCGATTTAGTCCGTATTTGCTCGTGCCCCGACGACGCGGATGATGGTTAACCTCAATTTCAGTCACCAGCGCACCCGACCAACTGGCAATGGCCGGGATAAAACGATGCATCTCGCCGTACAGGTTTATGTGTTCGACAACTTCGCGGCGATATGCCTTGAAGGTACAACCATAATCGTGCAGCCTTACCCCGGTTAACTTGCCGATAATGAAATTTGCCGCCTGGGACGGAATCTTACGGGTAATCAGCGGATCTTTACGACTGCGACGCCAACCACTGACCACATCGTAGCCTTCTTCCAGCTTGGCCAGCAGCCGCGGAATATCGGTCGGATCGTTCTGCAGATCACCGTCCAGCGTAATAATCACCTCACCCTGGGCGTGATCGAAACCGGCGGTAATCGCCGCTGTCTGACCAAAATTACGTCGCAGTTGAATGATTTTCAAATGTGGCTCAGTCTGCCCCAACCGCTGGAGAACCTCGATCGTATCATCGGTACTACCGTCATCGACCACGATCAATTCGTACTTGACGGATACTTCGCCCATTACACCGACGATACTGTCGATCAGTTCGCTGACATTCTCGCACTCGTTCAGCAATGGTACTACAATCGATATTGAACCGGCCTTTTTAGCCACTATGAGACTCTTGGACAAATTATGTTATCGGAACCAAAACAAACGCAACCATCAACCTCGGCTGCTTATGGACACTTTGTTTTCATCGGCACACTTACCAGTCCACTATAAAGCCGAACAAATATAAGTGCGAAGTCGCACTCATTCTATTTTCGGTCAATTCGGTTTGTCTGGAGGGGTTGCATGAGACAAAACTTCGGCTGGTATTTGCCGCTTTTTTACACCGGGACCGCTATAAAAGACCTCCAACCCCTTTCCGCCCATACCCTGGAAGAAAAGCACTTTAATCGGATGCCTGCCCGCTTCCAGCGCCACCAGTCCTTCTTCTTCTTTCATGCCGTGGACGCCGTCGTTATCGACAATCACCTCATCACCAATATACAACCTCGTGCCGTCGTCCGAGTTGATCGAAAAGACATAGACACCCGCCTGGGCGATTTCGAGGTAACCGGTAAACTTCAAGGCGTAGTCCCTGTCTCGCCGGCTTGGGCTGAGGTCAAACTTGTTGCAAATTCCGAAAGCAATCGGCTTCAAGTTGGAAAAATCCCCCAGCTTCTCCCATCGGTCCATGAATTCGTAATAATTGTATCGCAAACCATCCGTTGTTTGAGCGACCTCCACTGGCTTTCGCGGCTGCACCTTCGTAAACGTATGAACAGCCACAGCGCTTTTTCTACCGTCCGGCCAATAACTGCGAGCCTTGACGACAGCGGTTTCCTTCAGAATAATCCCGGTGGTGTACAAAGATGATTTTCCCGTCGGTTCGCTCCCGTCGAGCGTATAATAAATGCTGGCCGTCTCCTGCAATTGGGCCAATTCAACCGTCGTCTGATCAATAAAGATATCCGCCTCGGCGGCAAATGTCGGCGGTACGTATCCCTGATTCGCCAGGGCCGCGCGATCGATATCCACCTTGACCACCTCACGGTCATAAGTAAGCAGTCCGTTGCATTCGGTCTCGATATCGCTGGTTTGGGTATAGACGGCAGCGCTGAGGCCGGGGGTTACACTTAGTTGAGCCACCCCCTGTAGTAGTTGTTCATATCTGCCGGTCAGGGCCTCTCGATCGGCCATATTCTGATAGCCCCAGGTTTCATCCTGCCAGACATGTCCGGGAATCTTCAAACCCAGCCCGCCGAACTCACCCAGGACCGCCGCCCGCGCCTCTTCCGGCTGCGGTGAACCGGGACCGGGATAGCTATGCATGTCAAAAACATCGCCCACACCACGATCGGTCCATCCACTGGCATTATTGACCAGGCGGCTTGGGTCCAGTTGCTTTACCCATGCGGCCAATCGCTCGGTATCGTGCTGGCCCCAGCCTTCGTTGAATATGACCCACATTACAATAGACGGATGATTGTAAAAACCTTCGATAAGATTCTGCAGTTCCTTTTCAAATTGCTTCTTTTCCGCTTCCGAATTGTTGTCACCGGCGGCCATGTCCTGCCAAACCAGCAAACCAAGCTTATCGCACCAGTAATACCAACGGGCCGGTTCGATCTTAACGTGTTTGCGGGCCATGTTGAAGCCGAGTTTCCTGGTTATCTCGACATCGTATCGCAGCGCTTCATCGGTCGGGGCGGTATATAATCCGTCCGGCCAAAAACCCTGATCCAGCGGACCGATCTGAAACAGGAATTTACCATTGAGCAAAATACGGGTAATGCCTTCTTTGTCCTTGCCGATCTCGATTTTCCGCATGCCAAAGTAGCTTTTCACTTCATCAATAACTTTGCCTGGCTTGTTATTTGACTTGTTGGACGACCGCAGTGTAATCCGCAGGTCGTAAAGAAATGGGCTCTCGGGCGACCAAAGTTTCGGATTAGGAATTTCGACCTCGGTTTTCGCCAGTCCACTGCCACTCGCAACTTCCTTACCACCATCGAAGACTGCTACTTCTACTGCATTGGACTTCGAAAGATATTTCGGATCGAGTTCAACCACCAGCCGAGAGTTATCGACATCTGGTGTTAACTTCAAGCCTTCGATGCGATATTTGTTTTTCGGCACAGGTTCGAGCCAGACTGTCTGCCAGATACCGGTGGTGGGGGTGTAAAAGATGCCCCCGGGATTTTTGACTTGTTTGCCACGGGGCTGACCGGCGGTGTTGGTCGGGTCCCAGACCGATACGATCACCTCCTGCGGACCTGAAGCCTTCAGGGAATCTGTAATGTCATAGTTGAACGCGTCGTATCCGCCGCGATGGTCGCCTTGCTCCTTACCGTTGACATAAACAACCGATTCCCAGTCCACCGCGCCGAAGTGCAGCAGTATGCGTTTGCCATTCCATGCCCCCGGCAACTCAAACGTACGGCGGTACCAGATACGATTACTTTCATCAACTCGCTTCATCACGCCCGACAGCGCCGATTCAATCGGAAACGGCACAAGAATCCACTCGGTAAAACTGGCAGGTTTGGCGGCGTCTTTTTCGGTCACCGCCAACTCCCACAGACCATTGAGGTTAAGCCAATCCTTACGCACCATCTGCGGACGCGGATATTCCGGAAGCGCATTGTCCGGCGAAACATCCTTGGCCCAGCGGGTCACCAAAGGCCCCTCGGCTACCTTCCACCGCTCGGCCCCTGCACAGACAGCAACATCCAACATCAGAACAATCGACAACATAATAACATGGTTTATTTTCATCTTGCCTGACTCTTTCTCAAAAATCTGATTATGCTCATAACGATTGAGTTACTAAAATTGGTCCTGCCAGAAATCTTGAGTATAAATATATGCTCCAGGATACTAAAGAAACCTTAAATAACAAGGGGGAAATAAAATGTTACCGACCACACCTTTACCGAAAAACGCCATAACCCCTGTATCGAAAGGGTGTTAGCTCAAAGTTCATTGCCGAACATCCGCTCCAGACAAAAATCGACAATCTCATCAGCGCCGGACTGGGGGGCAACCTCCACCAACGGCAGATTCAAGGCCCCGGCCGCCTTGCGGAGATTATCATTACAAATAGTGCTTCTGTCGATAAACTTACGGATAAACACCTCCTCCATAGCGGTCGAACGGAAAAATTCCGACTCTTGTCGAACTCTTTGTTCGAATACCTGCGGCGATGCGACCAGCCATAACGAAGCAACCTGGCCCATCTCCAGTTGCGCTACTTTTTCCGGCATCAGGGCCCATCCTTCGACAATAATCGGAGTGGTATATCGTCCATGGTTCATAATAATCTTTTTCACCGCCGGCCAGACCGCCTGATTACGAATTTGGGCATCCGCGACCAGCCGGGCCACCGAATGCGTAATAAAATATTGACGGTCATCCTTATGTTCCAGAAGATGCAGATGCGGATGAGACTGTTCGGTGGTAAGGGCAATGATGGCCTGGATCAAATCGTCCGTGCTCAAACAGCTATATTCCAGCCGCGCCGCCAGCTTACGCGCTACCGTAGTCTTGCCCACCAGCGGAGCGCCCCCAATCAATATAACTTTAGGCTTTTCCACAAGTCCCTCAAAAAATGCGTCTATAATTGACTTGAGTTTATTTCTCCGGGGGAATCAAAGCCCTGACAAGTGGCTCATTCCAGCGTTTTTCCTGCCGGTCATAAACGCCAAACCCAGCGCAAAATTCCCAATATGTCCAACTGAAACCCTTTTTTTCCGCCTGCCGCGCGATAAACGCTGTCCATAAAGCCCGAGACGCCATATCCGCCTTGCTATAAGATCCAAATTCACCAATATTAACAGGCCTTTTATTCTTCTGGGCCCAGACCCGGGCCTTTTCAAAATCCTCGATGATTGCCTGCCCTTCTTTTTCAGTACCACTCCATTGGGTTCCGATCCAGTCCTTGGCAGCAGATGTCCCGACCCAACTGGCGCCCTGATGGGTAAATTCGAAAGGCTTATAGTAATGACACGAAACGATAATGTTCCGGTCAGCATCCGGCAGTCTGAGTTTGTCAAGAAAATCAATATTGTTCCACGAAGCCGGCCCGATGACAACCGTTCGATAGGGATTGCTTCGGCGAACAACCTTCAGGACCTCTTCGATAAGCTGATTCCATGGCTCGGCCTTGAGGTTCTTGTTTGGCTCGTTAAGAAACTCAAACAGAAGATTGGCCGGTTGATCTTTATAGTGACCGGCGATCTGCTCCCAAAGGGCCAGAAACCGCTGCTGGTGACCGGCCGGATCAATGTAAATCTCCTCATAATGATGCATATTCAAGATAACATGAAACCCACGAGATAAGGCCTGTTCGACAGCCCAGTCAACCCTCTTAAAAAAAGATGCTTCAATCGTATAGGGCTTGTCCTTTAACGCATGCGCCGACCAGCGGACAGGAATACGAACAGAATTAAAACCGGCGCCTTGTATCAACTCGAAATATTCCGCCTCCAGGGTTACTCCCCACTGGCCCTCCATCGGGGCCTCAAGGGCATTGCCCAGATTTACCCCCCGGCCCAGAAGCTCGTTCTGCTTGAACGGGTCGGGACGACTCCCTACAGCATTGCAGGCCGAACATATCAATAAAAACAACACTTCCACATATACACAGACTTTTGTTATCTTAATCATGCTTCGTTGTCTCCTTTGAAGGTCTTCTCCTGTTTTATAGTTACCTTGCCGATACAAAAATCACCTTTTCAAGGTCTTTCTTCCAAAACAACAATGCTCCTGGACAGGGCACTCATCACAGCCGGGCCTGCGGGCCGGGCAGATACGCCGGCCGTGAAAAATCAGCACATGGCTAAACTGCGTCCAGTCCTTTTTCGGTATCAATTCCATCAGGTCAAACTCCAGCTTTACCGGGTCGGTGTTAGCCGAAAGTCCCATCAATCGCGATAACCGAATCACATGTGTATCAGTAGTGATACCGGGGACACCAAAAGCGTTGCCGAGCACGACATTGGCCGTCTTGCGCCCGATACCGGCCAGGCCCAGCAGGTCATCCATGTTATCAGGCACTTTGCCGTCGAACTTCTCGACAATCTTCGAGCAGGCAGCCCTGATGTTCTTAGCCTTGTTGCGATAAAACCCCGTACTTCTTATGTCACTTTCAAGCTCCTCCTGTTCCGCATTGGCATAGTCACCAGCATTGCGGTATTTCCTGAACAGATCCCCGGTAACAATGTTCACCCGCACATCGGTACACTGAGCCGAAAGAATCGTGGCAATCAAAATCTCCAGTGGATTACCGAAATTCAGGGCTATTCGCGCATCCGGATAGGTCTTGCTCAAAATCGAATATATCTTCCCGGCACGCCGGCCGGCATCCTTCAAATCCGACGCCACCGGATAAAAATCCTTAGGCGATGTCATTTTTGATTTATTCGCAGCCTTTTTCTTCTTCGCCTTTTCCAACGTCTTCTCCAGACGACATGTTATCCCGCGGCTCATACGCCTTGCGACCGTAAACCTTTTCGTACGCTTTGCAATATGGGCAAAGGTTTCCCTCAATGGTTTTTACAATCCAAAAAGCAAAACCTTTCTGCTTTCTACGCGAGTATTCGCACAGGAAACAGGTACGGCACTTTTCGGCAAAACGCCTGTCCTTTTCGGTGATTTCACAGCTATTGGATCCGCTAACAGCCATGCCAACCTCCAATCTTAAATCTACCTACTTCTTTCATAAGCTTTATCTAACGCGTTAATCACGTCTTCCATACTATAGAAATCTCGCAGGATAATCGGATTGTCCGGTTCGCCGCCGGGAAAAACCACAGCGAATGGCAGCGCCTTGCCACCGAGTTCATTGAGCATACGTTCGATATCCGCATCTTCATTGGACCAGTCGGCAACCACCAGGGTGGTTTTTGTTTCGCTTAACTTGTCCTTAAAAACCTGGTTCTTATAAATAATCTTATCAATAACGGCACAGTTCTTACACCAGTTGGCGGTAAACTTAACAATAACAGATCGCTTTTGTTGCTGATAGTCTTCAAGTTGCACGAGCCAGTGTTTCGCTGGCTCGGCCGGTTCTTCGGTTTTGACCGCGACAGACAAAGCCAAAGCCCATGAACCTGCAATAATCAGAATTAAGGCTATGGTGCGAACCAATAAACGTTTTTTTGTCGGTGTCGCGTAATTCACAACGGTAAAGCCCAGCCACACACAAAACCCCAGCAGCAGACAAAAATAAAACAGCGGACTATGCCAGGCGGGCGAAAAGAGCAAAATCAGATAAACACAAAAAGCGAGCATACCAAATCCGATAGCATGTTTGAGCAGTATCATCCAGTTGCCGCCCTTTGGAATTCGACCCAATAGTCTCGGAAATGCCGTCAGCAGAACGTAAGGCACAGCCATACCGGCCCCAATAATCAAAAATACTACAATCGTAACGGCTAATGGTTTACCCAGCGACCATGCCAGAACCGGTGTCAGCAGCGGTGCGCCACAAGGAGTGGCCAAAACTGTTGCCAACATACCCATAACCAGGGCGCCAAGGTAGCCTTTACGAACGACAGTTATGTTGGAAACTCTTGCAGGCAGAACAATCTCGAACAAACCGAACATCGACAAGCTCAATACATAAACAATCATCAACAGGACAAACTTAAACGTATTGCCCTGGAACTGCTGGCCCCAGAGCAGTTTGGAAACGCCCATAAGCACAGCCAGCCCGCAAAACACAATCATAATACCGGCGGCAAAGGCCAGACCGACCTTAATGCTCTTTCTGCGATCTGGTTGTGCTCCTTCTTCCACAGCGCATTGCTTCATCAGGGTCATTACGATAATGGGAATGATCGGCAACACACATGGCATAAGGTTCATAATCACCCCGGCAAACAACGCCAGTAAAATTGGAGTGAGCCAATTGTCGGGGGCAATCTCATTACCCTTGGGTTGTGGCTGATCACCGGCGCCGCTGGGCCAGGCGGTTGCGGGATCAAAATCCCCAAACAATTCCGGACGATCACCAACACGAACAGCAGCCTTGTCCTGATAAACCTCAATATCGATCCCGACACTTTCCTGCCACCCAAGACACGTACCCGTATCGCTATCGCTGCACAGCAGACCCTTCAATTCAAGATTAACCGGCACAACCACGGGCCATTCGGCTGTTTCAAAAACCAGGACCTCAACCGGAACATAACAGATTGTCTTTCCCTCATAAATATGGTTCGAGATGTCGAGAGCTTTATCCTCGTATTTCCTGCCGGGCGGATAAATCACCTTGCCAAACCTGAAATACCGTGACGGTTGGGGCGTAATCTCGGTATCGAGTCCAAACTGGCCCTGTTTAGGATTGGCGTACAGATGCTGACCCGGCGGGATATTCAGCACCACCGCCAGGGCAAAACGCCCCTCCACGGCGACCGGCTTATACTGCGAAACAACTTCGACCACGACCTGCCCCTGCTCCACAGCCGAAACGCCGGTCCGCTCCTGTTCCGGCCCCCCTCCCGGCAGCGAAAAACGCCCACCCTGCCCCCACAGACCGCTAACCCAAACCAGCAAGACACCCAAAAAAACCGCACCCACTAAAGCCCTTTGCCTCATGGATCGCCAACTCCGACAACCCCTGGTTTGTATTACATTTGCTGCCATATACCCGCTCCCAAGCCGGGAAAAACTGCTTTACACGATTTGCAATCGTCACCAGAATTATTACCAATCGCCAGAAAAAATCAAGCTATTCCCTGAATTTTACAAGGCACATCGACATTATACTTGACGCCGGCGTCAGAATTTCAAAAAAACTGATATTTCGGGTTTAATAACGCATTTATCATAGTATAATGACAGCTTACTCAAACTGACCGATTTGTTTTTCTAAGGTACCCAAAGATGAATGTACTTGGTGTCGATCCTGGTTTGCGAACCAGCGGTTACGCGGTAATCGCCCAGCAGTCCCGGCAGTTGAAGGTGCTCGACGCGGGAACCATCAAGGTCAATACCGATTTACCCATGGCGCAGCGGCTGATGCAGATTTACCACGACATCGACACGATTTTCAACGAGCATGATATTGACACCCTGGCTATCGAACAGCTTTACGCTCACTACCAGCATCCACGCACCGCTATCCTGATGGCTCATGCCCGCGGCATGTTTCTACTGGCCGCCGCCGAGCATAGCGTACCGGTGGACGACTTCGCCGCCACCCGCATCAAAAAAAGCATTGTCGGCAACGGACATGCCGGCAAAGAACAGATACAACGGGCCGTGGCCGGCCAACTGAACCTTACCCAATTGCCTACGCCACTGGACGTGGCTGACGCCCTGGCCATCGCCATCTGCTGCATAAACGAACACAACCGACAGGAAATACCCGGCTAGAATTGGTATAATATCATGATCGCACGAATTACAGGCACTCTCGTTGAACTGGACAGCAAAGCCAACACGCTACTATTGGAAATAGGCAATATCGGCTACGAAATCATGGTACCCGGTTACGCCATGAGCGATCTGTCCGAGCAGTTAAATCGTACCATCACCTTGTGTTGTCTCGAATATTATGAAGGCAGCGGAGGCGGAAACAATCTGGTGCCGCGACTGATCGGTTTCCCTCAGTCCCAGGACAAAGTCTTCTTCCAGCTTTTTATCTCGGTCAAAGGTATCGGTATCCGCAAAGCAATGCGGGCCTTGGCCAGCCCTTTAGCCGACATCGCCTACAGTATCGAACAGGGAGACACCAAAATGCTCGCAACCCTGCCGGAAATCGGACGACGCACCGCCGAGCAGATTGTCGCCGAACTCAAAGGCAAGATGGGCAATTTCGCCCTGGCCGCCACCGGCCATGCCCAAAAAGCGGCAAAACCTATGACCATTATCGAAAAGGAAGCCCTGGAAATACTATTGCAACTGGGCGAACGCCGCAACGAAGCTCAGGAGCTTATCGAACGGGTCACCAAAAACTTTCACAATATCAAAACCACCGACGCCCTCGTACAGGCCGTCTATCAAATAAAATCAAGGGTGATATAGACTATTATGATCGATCTGCGCAGCGATACCATTACCAAACCCACGCCACCCATGCGACAGGCCATGGCCGCTGCCGAAGTCGGCGACGATGTCCTCGGCGATGATCCCACAATCATCGCCCTGGAAAAACGCACCGCTGAAATACTCGGTCACGAAGCGGCCGTCTATATGCCTTCCGGCACCATGACCAACCAGGTCGCTATCCGTACCCATACCGAACCGGGCGATGAAATCCTGGTTGACGCCAACGCCCACATCTACTTTTACGAAGCCGGCGCATCAGCCGCCTTATCTGGTGTGATGCTTCGATTCGTGCCCGGCGTCCGTGGAATATTTACCGCCGAGAACGTCCGCGCTGTACTGCGACCGAAAGACATCCACTTCCCTCACACCAAACTGGTCTGCATAGAAACCACCCATAATCGTGGTGGTGGAAGCATTTGGCCGCTCGACACCATTGCCGAAGTGGCAGCCGCTGCACGTGAGGCAAAACTGAAACTACATCTCGACGGCGCCCGCTTATGGAACGCTTCCGTTGCCACCGGCATTCCGGAAAAACAATACGCCCAATATTTCGATTCCGTCAGCGTCTGTTTCTCCAAAGGACTCGGCGCCCCGGTAGGTTCCGCTTTGGCAGGCAGCGCCGAATTCATCGAGCGGGCCCGCAGGTTCCGCAAACAGTTTGGAGGCGGTATCCGACAGGGCGGCATCATAGCCGCCGGCGCCCTTTACGCACTCGAACATCATCGCGACCGGCTCGCTCAGGACCATGACAACGCCCGCCGGCTCGCCCGCGGCGTCGCCAACCTGCCAAATATCAAAGTTGACCTCGACACCGTCGAAACTAACATGGTAAACCTCCAGATTCGCTCAATGACTGCCCAGCAGTTTGCTGATAAATTACACGAAGCCGGCGTTTATGTTCTTGCCACCGGACCCAATCTCATTCGGGCCGTGACCAGCCTTGAGGTGACCGACCGGCAGATCGACCAGGCCATCGATATATTCACAGACTTACTCAAATAACAATGGAACTTTGCACGCGAAAAACTGTTTAGAGGCTCACTTTAGAAAGAACAACATGGCCAGAGAACGAATCATAAACGCGGACGCGCAAAACCCCGACGAAGATCGTTACGATCTGGCTTTACGCCCGCAGTCCCTGGACGAATGTATCGGACAGGAAAAGTTGCGTCAAAAACTGAAGATTGCATTGACCGCTGCCCAGCAGCGCAGCGAGCCGATGGAACACACCCTGCTCCACGGCCCGCCCGGTTTAGGCAAAACCACCATCGCCCACGTAATTGCTCACGAAATGAACGCCAACCTCAAAACCAGTAGCGGCCCGGCCCTGACCCGGCCGGGCGACCTCATGGGCATCCTGACAAACCTTCAGCACGGCGATGTGCTTTTTATCGATGAAATACACCGCCTCCCGGCCATTGTCGAGGAGTTCATCTACCCCGCCATGGAGGATTTCAAAGTCGATTTCACCGTCGATAGCGGTATGCACGCCAAGACCATCAACATCCCTCTAAAACCATTCACCCTGATCGGAGCCACCACCCGCGCCGGACTGATCACCGCACCACTACGAAGCCGGTTCGGCATTCAGCATCACCTGGAATTTTGGTCCCGGCAGGACCTCCAGCAATGTCTGCGGCGATCGGCGCGATTATTAAAAATCGATTGTGATGATGAGTCGTTAAGGCAGATCAGTCTTTGCAGCCGCGGTACGCCGCGTATCGCCAACCGTCTGCTGCGCCGAGTTCGCGACTACGCTCAGGTGCACGGCGACGGCTCCGTTACACCACCGCTTACCCAGGCCGCCATGCGCATCGAAGAAATCGACCAGCTCGGACTGGACAACCTCGACCGCTCTTATCTTATCAGCCTCATCAAAACCTACAACGGCGGACCCGCCGGTGTTGAGGCGCTTTCAGCCACCCTCGGTGAAGAACGAGACACCCTCGAAGACATCGTCGAGCCTTATCTGTTGCAGATCGGCTTTGTCGCACGCACCCGCCAGGGCCGAATCGCCACCGACGACGCATACCGCCACCTGAACATCGAACCACCTTTGGACGATTCACCACGCCGCCACGCTATATTAGAACAAAACGACCAACAAACCTTGTTCTAACTTTGCGCATAAGCAACACACAAGAAAAAGTGCGACACGTAGAGCCGCGTAAGTGAAATCGCACACCTAACTATACGAACTTAACTGTATAAGGAACTTGTTATGAAGCATGTATCAATTATAACATTGGTTCTCTGTCTATCGAACTGCATCTGCGCTGGAACCCCAAAGGAATCCGCCAAACCCATCAAAGTTTTCCTCCTTGCCGGTCAGTCAAATATGCAAGGCCAGGGCGTTGTTGCCATGGACCATCCAGATTACTACAATGGCGGCAAAGGCAATCTTCTCTGGTCCATGAAAAACTCCAAAAGCGCGGGGATCATGAAACACCTTAAAGATGACCAGGGCGATTGGGTGGTGCGCGATGATGTGAAGGTATGGTTCAAAGTTGCCAGTGGTATAACAAAGGGCGGCTTGACCGTTGGTTTCACGGGATACGTCAGTCCTGAAAACGCCAAAGTTGGCAAAGGAGGAGACAGCCATATAGGACCTGAGCTTCAGTTCGGACATGTTATAGGCAATTACCTTGATGAGCCGGTGTTGCTGGTCAAGACAGCCTGGGGCGGCAAGAGCCTCTATGTGGATTTCCGCCCTCCGAGTTCAGGCGGTACGGTTGGCCCATATTACACCCAAATGCTGGCAGAGATTCGTCAGGCACTTGCTGATATCGAAAATCTCTTTCCCGGCCGGAAAAATCACGAGTATGACATTGCCGGCTTTGTCTGGATGCAGGGCTGGAACGATATGTGCACACCACAGGCAATACCCGAATATGACAAAAACCTGGTCAATCTGGTAAAGGACCTGCGCAAAGAATTCAAGTTGCCGAATCTGCTATGCGTTATCGGTGAATTGGGTAATGGTGGTCCTGCACAGCCAGGCAGCAACATGCAAGCCTTCCGCGACGCCCAGAGAAGGGGCACTGAGCAGATCGACAATGCCGTATTTGTAGAGACGACTGATTTCGCCAGACCGGCCGAGGAATCTCCGAACACAGGCCACGGCCATCATTGGTATGGCAATGCGGAGAGCTACTTCCTGATAGGCAATGCCCTCGGCCAGGCAATGGTACAGTTGTTAGCCAACCAAAACATTGCGCAGATTCCTCCAAAATCCACCATTCCAACTCAGATTATCTGTGGGACTTCGCCAATTCCCCAGCCTTATCCTTATATCAGTACCGGCAGCTTTTGCGGACCTGATATACCTCTCTCACCCGACCCGCTCATCTCCTATCGATGGCCAAACCCCAAAGCGACCGATGGGCTGGAGATTTATCTGCTCAAACCAAAATCCGTTTCAGCCGACAGAACACAATCTTTCGACAATCTGCAATCCCTGACCGGAGATAACCCTAATCTGACGGTAACGGGCACAGGTTCGATTAGACTTGATTTTGGTCTTGAAAATGCCGCATGGATCGAATTTGACAGCCCCGACTGCCCTGGTGGCGTTGAGATGAGCATTAGTGAATACAACGAGCCTGGACCTGGCAAAACCAGTAAACCCGTTAAACATGGCAATACCTACCGCCTCGAACTAAATAATGAACTTTATGAAGGAGTACGTTTCGCATGGATTGAAGTAAATTCGCTAAGCAGTCAATGGCATATTACTGGTATCCGGGCCGTCTGCCAGATAAAACCGACCAATTATAACGGCGGTTTTTCATGCAGCGACCCCATGCTCACAAAAACATGGTATATGTGCGCCTATGGCGTGAAAGCATCCTTATGTAAGGACTACTTCGGAGCTATACTCATGAACCGAGGAGATAGAATGTCATGGACCGGAGATGCTCATCCCACGCAGGCCGCCGCGCTGGTCGCGTTCGGTAATTATGACTTCATAAAACAAAACATCGACAACACCTCCGAACAAAGCAACGGCATCAGAAGCTATTCTTTGTACTGGGTATTGAGTTTGCTTGACTATTACAATTACACCGGCGATACGCAAACGCTGGACAAATATATCACAAATGCATGCGCAAAACTCGATGATGCGTTTAATGTTTTTGGTACCGATCCCAACCTCCGATATTATGGCTGGGACGAACGACTTTGCGCCGGATTTGAATTATGGTTCAAACCATGCCCGGAAGCGCAAAATGCGTATGAAATGCTATCTATACGGGTATGGAAAGATTTCGCAACCGTCATGGGAAAGTATGGTCGCACCGACTTAAGGGACAAATACAACGGATATGCCAGTGCGAAAATGGCCGACTTGAGGAAGAACAGCGATTGGTTTGCCGATTTCGGACTTCATGCCGCCGCTGATGCGGTGACTACAGGACTCCTGAACAGTGCCGAACAAAACACGTTATTTGAAAAACATTTCACCGATCGGGTAAACCGCATTTCATTCTCACCTTTCAACCAATACTTCATCATCCAGGCAATGGCTCGTATGAAAAAGTACGATGACGCTTTAAGCTCCGTCAGAGACCTCTGGGGAGGCATGATAAAATACGGTGCGACAACAACCTTTGAGGATTTCCGGCCGTCATGGAACTACATTATAGGTCCCAGCGATGCTCTTCCGAACAACCAGTGCGGTATCATCAGCCTTTGTCATCCCTGGGGCGCAGGACCGGTCAAATGGCTCAATGAAGAAGTGCTCGGCATAGTACCCACATCTCCCGGCTTCAAAACTTATGACGTCCTGCCACACCTTGGCAGAACTCTCACCGAAGTGTCAGGAAAAACACCTACGCCTTTGGGCGACATTTGCGCAAGCTTCGATCTCGCTTCGGGAATTTGTAAGGTATCGGCGCCGGCGGGCGCCATCGGCAGAATCGGCATACCAAAGGTCGAAAAAACAATTAAGAGCATATCGATCAACGGAAACCTTGCATGGGATGGCTCCTGGCATTCCGTGTCCGGCGTTGGAGCAGCCGGCCAGGACTCGGATTTTGTTTACTTTACTTCCGTGCAGCCCGGCGATTATACCATGTCCGTCTCGTACAGTGGCACGACACCAGCCTATAACGAACCACAAGAAAAATATGCCGCACGATTTGTAAAGCATGATACTACCACCAGCGGAAACTGGGGCGGCGTTTATGGAAAAGATGGCTATGTGCTGTGTAACTTCAACGGAAAAGGCCGTGACGAGAAGTCTTTGCCCTCGTATGTTACCTCCCTTGATTATTTCAGAGCATTCCCAACAACAAAAGACTGTTTGCCTGATAGCACCACATGGGTAACGGAAACTTCTGATAAAAGGGCACTTTCGCCCGATTCGAAAAATAGTACTCCGAGAAACGCCGCATGTTACTCCAACAATGACAATACCATGACCGTCTCTATTGGAATTGATGGCACAAGGGACTATCAGATCGCTCTGTACTTCGTCGATTGGGACAAAAAAAATATGAGACAGGCAGTTGAGATATTTGACGAAAATACTTTAACTATGATCGCCCCTGTCAAGATGGTGGACGACTATTCCGGCGGCAGGTACTTAGTCTATTCGTATAATAAATCGGTGAAATTCAGAATTGACAAAATACGAGGCGACATCGCAACGCTCAGCGGAATCTTCTTTGACCCCAAAGAACCTCTCTAACCGCCCGGCATTCAGGTGAATGCATAGAAAAACTCAAAGAAGGCGCAGACCACCGATGACCACCTGACTCCTATCCATCATGTCCTCCCCCCTGGTGCCTCGTGCCTAATGCCTTCTTCAGTTACTACTGGTCTTCGCTGGGGCAAAAAAACGGCTGTGGCTCCGCTACCTTGCGGTACCCCAAGGCCTTGGCGACCTCCAGTATCTCGGTAAAGGTGGGAAACGGCCGCTTGTTAACCTGTTTGTATTCGTCAATGGCTTGAAGAAAGGCGAATTGTTCATCGTTCATCTCGCCCTCCTCGGCAGACCGCCGCTCATCGCTACGCCGTCTGCCAGGCCCGCGACGACGATCCCAGCCGCTGCGACGCTCACAGATATCGTGCCTTCGGTCCCCCTCTGTTATGACCCCCGCCCCATCCTGCCGCCGATCACCCCCACGCCGATCCGGCCCGTTGTAGGGTTGCTGCTCCTGACCATCCGCTACATCGGAATCTCCACGCCGAAACTCTTCAGGCAACTCCAAATCCTGCTGTCGGCCCTGATTCACCAGATCGTCTCCTCATCATCATCGTCCGGCCCCACACTCATATCCGGGTCTATTTCCTCAAAATCGTCAAAATCGTCATCTGTGTCGTCATCAACTTCATCGTCTTTTTCATCGTCCAATTCCGTACGCTGCTCTATCACCAATTCAGCTTCTTCCAGTTGCTCAGCCGGAACCAGCACAGGCACACCACTTTTGGAATCTGGAACATCCACAGAAGCCTCGCACTCCTCGGCAATAACAACGTGGATATCGTGATCTTCCAGAAGAACCCTGTAAAAATCCGCTTCCGCCGCATCACGGGCAAACACTACCGGCACCAAATCGTCTTTTATCTCGCTCATACCAAACCTCAATAGAACCGTACCAAATACCTCTCGGTCACCCACAACACCGTCGTTCAATTCATCCGTATTCTCACAAGTCCTCTATTTTACTCCAACTGACCGTTTTAAGTTGGTAAATACGCATAACTACCGTGTGGACATCTACTTACAAGGCACAAGCCGCCTACCTCCCCACTGGTGCCTCACGCCTCGTGCCTTCTTCCACCCTTCTGCTCAACATCAAAAACCTGCCTGGCTCACGCAACAGCCACAAAAATCCATATAATTATTCCTATTCTCGACTGATTCGACAACTACAACTTAGAAAAAATCTGTTTTTTCTTTTTTTTTTTTGGGGGGGGGACCACGGGCAAGGTCGGCTGTTTTGTCGGCCCTCCCCCAAATCCCCATAAAAAGGACCGAAAAAAACCGTTACACCCGCCACAGAACCGTCAAAATGAACGTATTTAGCCCAATTTGGAGCAAATTTGAACTCAAATCTCGAAAAATCAATCTGTTCGGCCTACCCGACAAATCTTGCCAAACACCTCACCGCGACAGACATCGCTATCCGGAAAATGCCAAAGCTGATAAATGAATCTTATCGAAAATGGCCTATGAAGCTAAAATTTTGCGATTTTTCAGTTTTTTTTGTTGCAATTGAGCCAAAAGCCGCTAAAAACTAGGCAGAATCGTGTCAGTATCGAATTTTTGATTTTTTTGTTTCTTTTTCATGGAGGATCGCAACATTATGGCAAAGAAGAAAGCCAAAAAAACAGTCACAAAAGCTGCAGCAAAGAAAGATGTGCTGGTTGTAGCCAGTAAGGTCAAGGCTTATGTCCGTTCAAAGGGCTATATGTGCAGTGCCGACGCCATCCAGGCAATGTCAGACTGCGTGTGTTGCTGCCTCGACAAAGCCATGGCCAGAACACAGGCCAATCGTCGCAGCACTGTTAAACCACAGGACCTCTAAGGTACACTGCTGTCCGCGAAAGGGCAGTGTGCCACAGAATCAACGGCCGGGTTTTCTACAAAGAAACCCCGGCCGTTCCCTTAGTATCTCTTCTCCTGCAGCGGGTATGAGCGGGCAAAGCGGTTGACAAAAAAATAACGCAACGCGTCGATAACATGATCGTGAACGCCGTCCTTTTCCGGCAGCTCCGAGAGGGTCCCGTTAGGAAGACGCCGGTGATGCAAACCGCCGAACGCACGAATCAAATCCTCACATTTATTCGACACATGCAGTCGGCTGGGACCATAAGCCGGAGACAGAAAATCACGTATCAACTCTACACCGTCCAATATTCGGCTGTTACGACAACGTAGCGGTATTCCCAGCGCCACCATTTCCTGGATCAGGTTAGTACCGGTGATCTCGTTACGACCTCTCCCCGCCGGATCACAATAGGTTGCTTCCACAGGATAGGGATAGCGTTCTTTTATCAGCCGGGCCTGTTCTGACAGGGTGGTTCGGCTCTTAATATGCTCGCCGATAACAAACACCCGATCGTCCTGGTCCACCTGGATAAACAGGCACGCCAGCGGATTGGTAAAACCAAAATCAATCGTTCGATACAACGGCAGGTTCCCATCATAGCTGATCTCGTGCACATGCCGATGCGGATTGAATTCGGGAAACACCAAATCCTCTCGATTAGGCTGAAGGCAAAGCATCTCCGATTTCCATGACTGTTCACTGCTCCGCCGTTTCTGAGCAATGGCATCGTCGATGGAATAATAACCATCTGCCTGTTTAGCTTTGCCACAGCAGTCCTCCCACAGGGGGCATCCCGAACAATTACGATCTCGGCATCGCTCGATCACTTCCCACAGGCACCACCGAAACACCCGCATATCATCTTCATAAGCCGAACTGATAATCTCGTGCATTAAACCATATGGCTTATGCATCGTCGAGAACGCTTCCAGTTGAGCGGGTATCCCCGCAACGCTTTGCGTAACGAACTGTGCCGCCTGCCAAATGTCCCGATCGAAAAGCTCGACCTCATCGCAACGCAGCCGCTGAACATGATGACCGCGAACACTCCGATCCGATTGAGCCAGCACACCAACCGCTCCGCCGCCCGCGAATTGACATCCACGAACCGTAATCCGACCGTCCAGACGCCCAGAAAAACCACCATCCAGTATCCGCCGCAAATACTCGTACATCCGGCCAGACTGCTCTTGCGAACCGCCCAGGATACGAACCTGGCAGCCCTCCAGAAAAATACATTCCAACAGTGTAGCCACCGCTCCCAACTGCGTCTTGCCGCCGCCGCGATTAGCCCACACCGCACAATCACGGCCGGACCTCGCCGAGTTTCGCTCGCCGACTCCGACGCCCAAAAACGAAAACGACAGATAATCCAGCGGACTGTCATGCCCGGGACAGATACGCTGTGATGGTATCTTCAGCCCCATAAACGTTCGCACGTATGCCGCCAATTCACTTGGCGTATTCGGCCGCATCCGCCGCGCACGTTCCAGCAACCTCGCCATTTTCACTTTTTGCCTTGACATCTTTTGCCCTCTTGTCCTTTCAGCCTCGTTCCTTTTTATATCCTGACGCCAGGCTCACCAACATCTCACGAACCTGTTCGTCGGCCATCTCCTCGGACGGAGCTTCTTCGCCGCAGTCAGCCTCTTCGCCAGGGCTTCCCGGCTCTAAGCCACGATCCATCAAATCCAACGCAGCACGCCGAGCAACATCAGCCTTATCCGAGCCAAGCAACTCCACCAAACGCACAACTGCCGCCGGCGTATAGCGAACCATGGCAAAGTTCGCTTCTCTTCGCAAATTCTCTTTCAGACGCTCGAACTCCTGTTGAAACTCCGGCTTACCGAGCCATCTTTGCAATATCCTCGGAGACACCTTATATCGCTCCACTATCTCCGGTTCCGTCAATCGACCCTCGAACAACGCACGGGCCACATCACGCTGTCTCTTCGTTAACATCTTGTTCATCTCCCATCAGGTAAATATTAGCTATAGTCACTAACAGATCGCCGCGCGTCGGCTTATCTTGCGAACCACTACTGCCAACTTGACGACGCGCTTGTTTCAGAGCCTTTTCTATCGTCGCCTTTTGCTCCTCACTCACAAAAAACGTCATACCACACGGCAGATCAGAAAGCACCGCCGGAGACGCTAGGCTCACTGGCTTATTTAACGCAAGCAGCTTCTGTAACTGCTTACGTGCGTCCGGCAAACCTTTCAACAGCTCTTTTTCGTGGTAGCGATCCGAGAGCTCCTCCAGCAATGCCGCCCGCCGATACGGATCATCCTGACCGCTCAGACGATTGATACTCGCCAACAACATCAACGCCTGCTCATCGGACACCTCCCACACCACGCAGTCCGCGAAACTGCGACCCATCTCTTCCAGCACCAGTTTGCGATGATGCCCGTTAATCAACTCGAAATACCCTTCTTTCTGCGGATGCTTACGCACCACCAACGGCTCGTAATACCCATGCCCTTCGATATGCCGCCGCAGCTTATCCATAAATTCCCGGCTCATCACATTCGCGTTAGCACGATGTGCCATCAGCTTCTCCAGCCCTATCTGCACAATATCCATAAAAACCTCCACTCACTCTTTTACTCATTTACTCATCTACTCCAAAGAAAATAAACCGGGTTACTCAATACACGAGCCACCACAAACTCAACGTATGGCTCCAAAGCAGCCATATCATCACCCTGCCGTCCGCCCGCCGCCTTGGCAAGCCGCCCCGAAACGCGGCTAAACGTTCCCGCAAAACGACGCATCTCCGCCGCGATAAACCGACGCTCATCCACACCGACCATACCGATCGCATCCAGAAGACCGCCAGGATCAACCAACTCATCTTCTCCGATACCGATATGACAAAACGCCTCGACCAGCCGCGCCGCCCGCGGTGACAGCCCACTCTCATAACGGGTCATACCCGCACGAACAAAAAACGGATTCACCCTGCCCATCACTGCCAGGGCCTCAACAAAAAGCGTACCGGCCTTCGGCAGCGTCTCCTCCACCAGCCAGCGACCCAGCCCAGCCCCGCGATACTGCGGATGGATCACCACACGGCTGATACACCGCATCTCACGGTTAAGAAGACGAAGCTCCATCTTCCGATCGCCAAGCCCGACATACCGATTATTCGTCGCACGGTTACGAGCCGCCACATTAGGGATCGCCATACAATAAACAATCACTCCGACGTACCGCACGCGATTATCCGGCAGCCGAACCACGCCGCCATTCTCATCGCTACCGATACGCTCGATAGCGAATATCTTATCGACGGCGCCGACGCCGCCTGCACGGTAATGATAATCAGCCAAATCCCGCCAGGCAGACATATCAGCCCGTACTATCCGAAGGCATCCCCGTAACGAACACCGACGGACAATGTTATCTACCATCGAACCCAACTCCTGTCCCCGGATAATATACATCGCAACCGCTGCCCAAATGCTTGACTACCACCACATCAGGACAAAGGTCCTCCAGCAGATCGTCATGACTCGTTGCCACGATAAACGTCGTCGAAAACCTGTCAGCGAATTTGCGGACATTGTGAGCCACCACTGCCGCCGTCACACGATCGAGCGCCGCGCAAAATTCGTCGATACAAATTACCCGTGGCTTCTGCGCCAGCGCCAACGCCAGTCGAAAACGATACTGCTGACCGTCGCTAAGCTGACCCGGACTACGCAAAATAGCGAACGCGTCACTAAGACCCGCCTCGCTCAGCCAGCCCAACGCCTCCGTAAGACTCGACTGCCCGAAACAATCGACCACCGGCTTATCCTGATCCAATGGCTGATCCGCCGGATCGACAACATTACCAAGCTGCTCCTTGAGCAGCTTTAACAACAGCGATTTACCCGCCCCGCTGCCGCCGGTAATATAAACCACCTGACCCTGCTCAATATCGATCTGACACTTATCGAGCACCTTCATCGCACGATCACGACGTACGCCCAGGCCAAACATATTCGCCACCGCCTTCACATTAGCGGACAATTCCACCTGAGTATCGAACATCTTCTCCAAAACATACCGCGCCATCGCATACCTCCTATAAAAAAATCCCAAAAAAATCTTATACCAGCCCCCGATGTAAAATCGGGGGATTTATACCCTGTCAACTTCTTTTCCTCGTGCCTGTTGCCTTTTTCCCCTCTGTCATTCCCGCATCGATGTCATTCCCGCGAAAGCGGGACACGAAGCGAAGCGAAGAGCCGCGATAGCGAATCCAGCGTAAAACAACATCCGCCGAAGGCGGTTTCCTCTCAATTCGCGTTCATCAGCGGTTTCTATTCTCTTCTTACTATTGCCTATTGCCTTCCTCCTATTCTTTTCTGCCTCATGCCTTCTTCCGCTCTCCGCAACGTTCTTATAATCTTCCGCGTCGCCGACTTATTCAGCTTACGTTTAACCGCTATCGCCCGGTAACCGAGCCCCAGCAGAAAACAATCATAAGCCACATTCAATTCCTTCCGACTGAACATATCCTTATTACGAACAATCGTTATATATTCTTCCGCCAACACTCGCCCGATCAATCGCTTCATCTGCCGGGCCACACTCTGCTGACGTCTTCCGCTCAGCAGCGCCAACAACCGCACCGGAACATTATGCTTGATGTATGCTTCTACCAACACCCGGTCCCTCGGCTCCAGCAGTTCCAGACGCATCAACAACACATCCACCTGCCCCGCCCGCTCCTGCCGCCGATCCACCTCAACCGACATATTATTTAAGTCCAACATGCTTAACTTTCGCCGTTTTGTTTTATTAACCCAATTTCCATCCAACAGGCGCAGACCAACCCCACTGAGCCTATTCAGACTTTTTTCTTCAACATTGTCACCCCCGCGAAAGCGGGGGCCCATCTTCCGCCAGGTAACCCGGCCCACACCCGCCATTTATCTTGGTAGTGCGGGCCGTGCCCGCAATTTATTCTGGTAGCCCGGGCCATGCCCGGGGGCAAATTGCTCGTGTTTTATTCTTCACCACCAACCTCCTAATCTCAAATCTCAAATTCCATCTTCTTTCTTCCTCGTGCCTAGTGCCTAGTGCCTATTGCCTTCTTCCATCGCCTGTTGCCTTTCTTCCTTCCACTGTCCCTAAATTATTCTTCTTCGTGCTCTTCTTATCTTCGTGGTAAATTCTTTTTTTCCTATTCTTATTTTCTAGTGCCTCGTGCCTGTTGCCTTCTTCCGAGCGCCTTTGCGGGATTCTTATTTTTTTATCCGTGCAAACCCGTGTTCTACGTGTTCTATCCCTCCTTCCAAGTTTGCGCACCTTCCAGGCCCGCACCAACTCTACTTCTGCCGCTTAAGACACAGCCTCAACTATTGCCTTGAGATTCCCCAACTCTCGTATGAGTAGCGTCATTTCATCGGGATTACCTCCCCATATCCACCTTTCAACCTTTTTCCAGTCTTGCAATCGCTCCGGTCCGTATTCGCGTATGAAATCTCGACATGGGGCCAGAACGCTCAGAAGCCTGTCAATAACCACCTGTACTTCCTTATCCCAGCATTGTAGTCCTTCCGGGTCTTCCAGTGATGCAAACTTATCCAGAATATCTCCTGCGCCGTCCCCTAGCCCGACTCCACCTTTAGTTGGATAAAAATAACAATTATCACCAGGAGTACGAATACCTAGTGGTTGATAGCTGTCTTTAAGCTTTTTTAACTCCTCTGCGATTTGTATGATTTTGATGATTTTTTCTGCAGTTAGATTGGACATCCTTGGTGCAAAAAAGTCCTGCTTCCTTTCACGTACACCTAATGACGGCAACATTATAATCTCACCAAGCTCCGGCCGTTCCACACGAAGCTGGCCCGTCAACCGCCGATACAACTGCTTGTAACCCTCCTCTGTATCAACCCAATAACGTGTTGCGTTCTGCAATGGCGTCGCAATATGCTCCGTTTTACCATTCTCAAACAACACCGGAATAAATCGCGTATTATGTGTCCCCGTATTATAAATGTGCTGGTAAATCAGATTCCCTTCCCATCTCACCCCCAGCCCCTTGCCGGGTTCTTCTTCTCCCATGACTCGCTTATAATAAGTCTCCGTACATATCATAAGAACAAATTCCCCGTCCCGTATATGCTTATCCATCCACCGTGGCCACCCTTCCGGCGGCGACTCTTCATATTGATCGAGAATACAATCGACCCCTTCTTTTCTCAACCGATTCGAAAAAGCCAAAACCTTATCCGCATGTTCCGGCGAATCATGACTATAACTAATAAAAACCTTACCCATCGCATACCACCTTTTCGCAGCTAAACTCTTTAATCTTTTCCCCCAAATCCACTCGCCCAAAGGAGGAGGAGGAAAAAAAATTCTTTATCTATACATCAGTTTACTTTCACAGTTTTTCTAACCCAAATTCCATCCAACAGGGCCTGTTGCGCAAAAATATTTTATATGTCTTCGATAAATGTTCCGCTGACGTATAAAATTACCTCTCCTCAGTCCGCAAAGGCCCTGTTCTGGCTTTGCGGATAAGGAATACACAATAAAAAGTGCGAAGTCGCACTATCGCTTCGGGGCCAAACCCTGCCCCGTCCCAAAAAACCAACATCTACCTTCTACCACGGCCCGCCCAAAAAAACCAACAAAATCTCAACCTCCCAACTTTCCTGTATTACATTTTTTTTCATTCAACATTCAACCTTTATCATTCATCATTCTCCCAAGGAGCCCCATGCCCCGCGGAAGTGGCAGCGGATCATGCAGCTCTATGAGGCCGATGCGGTCCTCCGGCGCGCCAAGATCTGACCGGTCGCCACCGGGTGCGCAAGTGCGTCAACCGGTCGGCGAAGTGGTGCCGCCCGTCC
>CAZICK010000040.1:0-33233 GCA_964537505.1 uncultured Pirellulales bacterium | reverse complement strand
CCAGTCATTTTTTGGCATATCCATGTACAGATTCTTATGAGGAGCCGATTATATAGACGAAAAGATAATTGTGCCGCTAATCATAGTGACAACCCCGGCCTGGCATTACTGTAACTCAATATGTGACAACTGCAATTATGACCGCTCAGGAATAATGTCATATTTCCGCCAATAGCTATTGACATACAGGAGGGTTTCGGGTATAATAGGGCTTGAAATGAGAGAGAGTTTATTCCCTTACAAGCAATCGGTATGGAGGTTTGTCTATACCAACGTTTACTATCAAGGAGGTGGCATAGCCACTTTTTATGTTCCATAAAATTGGCAAAGAACGGCTCCCGTTGGTCGCTTGCTGGAATGGTAAAGTTGCGAAATTAAAGAAGTTTTAACATTGGAGAGAGAGTATGAAGCGTATAGGTTTTGTTTTTCTGGTCGTTCTTTTAGCCGGCTCCCATCTTTGCTCAGCGGTTGATTATGAAATAATCGATCTCGGTGAGATTGAGTGGTCTGAGATGATTGGGCCGTGGTCTTCTCTAGTGCGCGTGTCCAACCTCGGAATCAATGACAACGGATGGGTAGTCGGTTCGACAGAAGAAGGCCCCTCACCCGACAACTGTGGTTTTGCCTGGAATGGCAGCACGACTGATTATTTGGTGGGTGGTGGTGCCAGTGGCGCCTGTGATATCAACAATTCCAACCAGGTGCTCGGATGGGACGCAATGGGGCCCGGTATCTTTGAGAAGGTTCAAAATCCATTCCTGCCAGGAACATATCATTGGCAAATAAACTATCTGGAGAATCCACGAGAACATTTCTCGATGGGAAGCGCCATAAATGATTCCGGGCATGTTGCTGGTTCTTTATTTCCAACACCTTTAACTAACGCTTCGTTTTGGAAAGACGGCCAAAGGTATGATCTTGCCGGAACACCACCCTGGCATGAAATAGCCGGCGGCTTTGACATAAACAACTCGGATCAATTGGTTGGTTATTGTGGAGATCGGGCTTTCCTGTGGGAAGAAGGGCTGGGAATGCAGGACCTGGGAAAGCTTGATGGTCACGTCAGTGCAGTGGCCAGGGGCATCAACAACGCTGGTTCCTGCCAAGTAGTTGGCGATTCATACGACCAGGCTGGACAAAGCCATGCTTTTATCTGGCAGAATGACACCATGGCACCATTAGCCGATACCGGGTGTGATGAAAGCTGGGCTGTACGTATCAATGACAACGGAGATGTTATCGGGGGCTTTTCCACCGCAAGCAATTCCAGTGTCTGTCTCTGGCAAGACGGTGTGTTGATCGATCTGAATACGGTGGAACTGTCAGAGCTTGGTTGGGTTATCGAAAGGGCCGATGATATCAACAATGCCGGCTGCATTGTCGGCTACGGCACTAACCCGCAAAGCCAGGATTATCACGGTTTTGTGATGATACCAATTCCCGAACCGGGGACGTTTGCGTTATTGGCGGTCGGCGGATTGATTTTGCGACGGAATGTTAAACCTGTTCTAACGAATCGGTCAGTTTGAGTTTATAAATCAATGATGTACTTGGCAAAGGTCTGCTAAGTCTCGCTGTAGTACTAGTTAAGGCATTAAATAAGTTGTGTTTGGCCTGGGACGGCTACCGGTTGGACGGGCAGATCGGTCATTTTGTATTCGGACGGCGAAAGGTCAAGCGTGGATGTATTCATTGCCCAGTCCCAGCTCATTTCGCGTCCGGTGTAGGCACTCATGCGTCCCATGATCGCAGACATTGTGCTTTCGGCGACTTGCCGGCCTTCGTTCAATGGGTTCCCTTCGCGGATGCTCTTGATGAGGTCGGCGTGTTCCTGCACATAGGCGTCTGGATCGGGGCCTTCGTATAGGTAGGCGTTAGAGCCTTCGATTTTGTTAGAGCAATTGCTGGTGCCTTTGGTGCCGACGATCCGCTCGGAAACGCGATGAGTACATCCGTCGATCTGACGGCACATGCTCAGTACCCGAGCACCGTTTGCGTACTCGAACTCGATGGCAAAATGATCAAATATATTGCCATACTTCTGGTCAGTGCGTACCTCACGACCGCCCATTCCCATAGCCTTTACCGGATGAGAACCAAAGGCCCAGTTAATAACATCGATGTTATGCACGTGCTGCTCGACGATATGGTCGCCGGAGAGCCAGGTAAAGTACAGCCAATTGCGGCACTGCCATTCCATATCCGACCACTGGGGCTTTTTCTCTTCTACCCATAGCCCACCCTGATTCCAGTAGCACTGTCCGCCAACAACTTCGCCAATATCGCCGTCATGGATACGTTTCATGATTTCCTGGTAGCCCGCTGCGTGGCGTCGCTGGGTACCCGCTACTATGGCGAGTTTTTTACGGTCGGCCAACTCTGATGAGGCGATTACCGACCTGATACCTACCGGGTCAACGGCTACGGGTTTTTCCATAAAGACATGCTTGCCGGCCTCGATCGAGGCCTTCAAATGTATCGGCCGGAAATGTGGTGGCGTCGCCGTCACGATCAGGTCCACTTCCTTGCAGGCGACAACCTCTTTGTATGCGTCGAACCCCACAAAACAGGTGTCCGGCGTGACCTTTATCCTGTCGGCAAACTCTTTTTTGAGTGTATTGAGTGACCCATCCAGTCGATCCTTGAACAGGTCGCCCATCGCTACCACTTCAACGCCCTTGTCAGCGTTGAGGCAGTCAAGTGTAGCTCCAGTGCCCCGTCCGCCACAGCCGATCATACCAACCCGCAATTTGTCTGAGCCGGCGGCAAAGGCCTTGTTCGCGCCCACGGTCATGGCAGCCAGCGATACAGCCGCCGAGGTTTTTATAAAATCCCTTCGTGAAATATCTTTTTTACTCACTTCGATTCCCTTTCAATTTAATGGTTCAATGTACATGTTAGGCAATTCGGCAGCACACTATTTGCGATGCATTCTGATTATCCTGCAAGGCCTGGTCAGCCAAGCCCCATTATGACCGACCATGCCCGTCCGGTAAAGTAGAAAATTGTCAGTAAATAACAGCAATGATCGACGATTCCATTTCCGCGATCATGATATTAGCTTGATCTTTTATAGCCGTTAGGTATATTGGCATGGAACAGTAGTTGGCAGCTTTCGCTGGATCGCCCTGTGTGAAGCCGATGGTATTATGCTAACTTATTGAGAGAACGTAAGTTAAATACAAATTCCTATACATTTAAACTATGGCTAAGATAGCACCGGTAAAAGGAACTCGAGATTTCTATCCTGAACAGATGGCGGTTCGCAACTGGATCGCTAACGGCTGGCGGGCCGCTTCGGTTCGTAACGGTTTTGTCGAATATGACGGTCCGATATTCGAATATCTCCAGCTTTACACGCAAAAAAGTGGCGATGAGATTGCCGGTCAGCTTTTTTCCCTGACCGACCGTGGCGGCCGAGAACTGGCCATTCGCCCGGAAATCACGCCCACTTTGGCCCGGATGGTCAACCAGCAGATAAACTCTCTGGCCCGGCCCATTAAATGGTTTTCTATACCGCGTCTGTGCCGGGCCGAGCGGCCGCAAAAAGGCAGACTCCGCGAATTTTTTCAATGGAATATCGATGTGATCGGTTCCGACGATGTTCTGGCCGATGCCGAGTGCATCTATACCGCCGTCGATTACCTCCGTAGTGTGGGCCTTACGAGCAATGATATCGTGGTCAAATTCTCCAGCCGGAGCCTATTGGCAGCCCTGCTTGGTGAGATAGGTTTTGCCGATAGTCAGCTTGAAACGGTATATTCACTTTTGGACAAGCGTCCTAAACTGCCGGCCGAGACCTTCATCGCCCTGGCGGAAGAACAGATAGCGGACAGCCTGCTACGGAATAAGCTCAAAGATATGCTCGATAAACTCCAGTTTGAAACCGATAAAGGCGGCTTAGATGGGCTTGCAGCGATTTTACCGAACTCTGTGCAGGACGGCATCGATGATTTGCTCGTTTTGCGTGATTTTTTGGGGAAAATGGGCGTAGGGGGGTATTGTGAATTCGACATTAATATTGTTCGTGGCCTGGCTTACTATACCGGTACGGTTTTTGAGATTTTCGCCCGAAACTCGCAACTTCGTGCCCTGTGCGGTGGTGGTCGGTATGATAATTTACTGGCCAGTCTGGGTGGCCCCCAGATTCCTGCTATTGGTTTTGGAATGGGTGATGTGATATTGGAAATCCTTCTGGCCGAAAAGAATCTGCTCGGTAGCGCCGAAAACAAACTGGACTTTTTTGTCGTCTGGGACGATTACAATACATTTGAAAAACACGGGTTACGTTTAGTCGATAAACTCCGTATTAGGGGTTTTTCTACCGCTTTCGATTACCGCCGGACTATTGCTATGGGCAAACAGTTAAAGCAGGCCTCCGCTGCGAATGCCCGTTTCGCTGTTATCCTCAGCCAGGAGACCATCGATAGTGATCAGATAACCATCAAAGATATGACCACCGGCTCCCAGGTGACTGGTCCGCTGGAGGAGTTCATGGATCAACCTGACAAGTATATGTAATGAGCCAGAGCGGAACCCACTATGAGCGAGCCTTCGAGGCCTTTCTCAGCCGAGGCGGTTTTGAGTATGTCTGCGTTGATCAGGCCCGCAAAGCCCTGTTTTCCAGCGTTTCCATCAAGAGTTTCGATTTTCTTGTTTACCCGCCGCGTCGGCCGGGAATGATCGTGGATGTCAAGGGTCGCAAGCTGTCTTATCCCATTTTTCAGCGTCGCCGGATTGGCGAATCGTGGGCGACCGCCGCAGACGTCGAAGGTATGAAAAACTGGCAGGAGATATTCGGTCGAAAATATTTGACTGCGTTTGTCTTTGCCTATTGGATCTGCCCGGAAAACCCCACCAGTCTGGCCGAAGCGATTGCCACACCTGTTGAACCACTTGCCTCAATGACAGGTGTTTTTCATTTCGAACAACGGTTCTACAGTTTTATGGCCGTGGAATTAAGCGCCTATTGCTTATGTATGCGCCGGCGCAGTGCCAGTTGGAAAACCGTTTATGTTCCTGCCCGGATCTTCCGGCAGTTGGCCCAGCCTCTTGAACAGTTTGTCCGTTACAGTACCGCGTAATACTTATTCCGGCAAACGATAACCGGGATTGATATGAAATGGGGGCTAGTCCGTATTGACTGCTGCGCCGAGACTTTTGATCAGTTCGGTGATCCGGCCCAGTTGTGCGATTCTCAAACCGAATTTTTCCCCTATTTTGACGGGCTGTCCCAAACCGATAGTGCGGTTATTGACCATCAGTTCGATAAGCTGATAAGCATCCTTATCGAACTGTATCATGCTGCCGATACGGAGCTTGAGGATATTGCCCATTGTCATTTTTTTATCCACAACCTTGATGATAACAGGGATTTTCATTGACAAAATGCGGCTTAGGTTTTCATGTTGTTTGTTGATCGGCCCGTTGGCATTTGTTGGTTCTTCCTGAAGTCGCGTTCGCACTGCCTCTGTGCCCCCAGCGGTGGGATTCAGTTGCTCCGGGGATGTTTTTTGCCGTCGCTGTGGCATATCCCGCTGTTGGGGATCCTTTTCGAGTTGTCCTGATTTTGTGCTCATTGGTTGTGTCAACAGATGGCGGCGGTTTGCGTTAATAAACGTAACTATCTTTATATTAAGAGTTTAGCAACTCAGCAGCAACTGGGAACCGCAGTCTCACCTTTGACGGCGTACCTAGCCCGTCATTGTACTCACTTTATGTTATCGGTACTTAGCTCGTTATGCTACATTAATTATTTGATATTGGCGTCGAAAGTTCATATTCATCTTACAAAGAAAGTTTTTGACAAGGCAGGCATTGGCAATTACGATGGCGTTTTGAGTGTGTCGAGCCTGACGTTAGCTATTTCGACCTTTTTGAGCTTCCCGGGGTTCGTCGCTTGACAACCGGCCGCCAAGAGGGTATTATCTGTCGAAGTTGTTGTTATTCAGTGTGTTACGAGCGGTAAGGCCAACGCATCTGAATTGGAAATATAAACTGACAAACTAAGTAAAGAGAAATAATTATGGCTGATTTTGAAGGAAAAGACATATTACTGGTGGACGATGACCGAGATATTGTAACTGCCATTAAGGCGGCCCTGGAAGATTTCGGCTCGGAAATCCGCACGACCGACAACGGCAATACCGCCGTCGAGATGATCATCGAGAACCCCCCTGATTTGCTGATCCTGGACCAAATGCTTCCGGGCCGCAGTGGCTTTTTGGTACTGGAGAAAATAAGCGGCATCCGCAAGGAAACCGGCAAACCGCCGGTTATCATGATTACCGCTAATCCGGGAGCCCGCCACAAGATTTACGCCGAGACTCTGGGGGTTGACGTCTATATCAATAAGCCGTTCCGCATGGAGAAACTCGTTACCGCCGCCCGGAAACTGCTCTCCGAGAAGGCTAAAGAGTAATCCAACCACGGACTTCTCACACATCCGCGGTCTGTTGAAAGTGGGATTACGTCCAAGAAGCTCCTTTGTCGCCCATTAAAACTATAACCAATGGGGAACACGAGTTCCTATGTTCTCAGGTTGGTTTCGTTTTCGCTATGTACCTTTTGAATGATACGATAGTTGCGATCAGTTCCGCCCCCGGCCCGGCTCCACGCGGCATTATTCGCCTGAGCGGCCCGGAAGCACTGCGCTGCGTAGGGCGGGTTTTCCAAGGCGCCGATGAAAACCGTCTGGAAGACTCTCCCGGATGGGCAGTGCTGCCCGGTCGGTGCCGGCTGTCTGACCACGATCCCATCACCTGTCCCGCACAGTTGTATTTGTTTCGTTCGCCGCACAGCTATACCACCGAGGATATGGCCGAGTTGCATTTGCCCGGTTCACCGTCGCTTTTGGGGATCGTTCTGGAAGCTTTGCTCGGTGCCGGAGTGCGTCCGGCTGAGCCGGGTGAATTCACCGCCCGCGCCTTTTTAAACGGCCGAATCGACCTGACCGAAGCAGAAGCCATCGCTGCCGTTATCGGCGCCCGCAGCGACAGACAGTTGCGGGCCGCTGAAAAACTGCTCGACGGCCAACTTCACCGTCTGTGCAGCCAGTTGACCGAACGCCTGAGCGAGTTTGTGGCTCTGGTCGAGGCGGAGATCGATTTTAGTGACCAGGACATTGAATTTGCCTCACTCGGTCAATTGCGCAGGCAAATAGAATCCATTTATCAGGACCTCGATTCGCTGCTGTCGCGTAGCATAACATGGGATCAGTTGAGTCATCTGCCGCACCTTGCTGTTGCCGGCCCGGCCAATGCCGGCAAGAGCAGCCTGGTCAACAGTCTTCTCGGCATCGACCGCAGTATTGTAAGCGCCATCGCCGGCACCACCCGCGATCTGCTCACCGCACCTCTGAAGCTGCCGCACGGCGAATGTATGCTTATCGACACTGCCGGCCTGGGCGATGTGACGGACCCATTGTCCGAGAAAACCCAGCGTCTTTCCCGTCGGGCCATTGCCACCTGCGACCTGCTATTGTGGGTTCTTGATGCCAGCACGTGCGATTTGTCCCGGGATCGTACCTCCGGTCCGCCTGCCGAACTGAACCCACCCGAAAACGTGATTGTCGTGGCTAACAAGATCGACCTTTGCCCCAACGGCCTGGCGGGGAACCTGCCGAGAGACAGTGGGGCCGATTCGATCATCGAAGTAAGCGCATTGCGCGGCGATAATCTTGATGCGCTTAAGCTCAGGATTGACAAGATGTTACAGAATAATCTGTACGTCGATTGCTCCAGCCAAACCATTGCCCTGACCGCCCGTCAGCGTCAGAGGCTCCTTGCCGGGCGAGAGTCACTGGGCCAGTGCCTCTCCTTGCTGTCTGACGACGAGACGGTTCAATTAGAGCTGGTTGCACTGGAACTGCGTTCCAGCCTGGATTCACTAGCCTCCATCAGCGGTGCGGCAGTAACCGAAGATATCCTGGGGCGTATTTTCAGCCGATTTTGCGTTGGGAAATAGCTTGCCATCGATAAAACATGTCAGGATTGGGTCCGTGACGGTAGCAGATGTTCGAAACCGGCTTTTTCGATCAGAGGCGCCTGCGGACGTAGCGTGGGCGGGTTAGTAGAGTGTTCGTTGGGCTAATTTGCGTAGTTGTGTTGGCTGATTTTCGTTGCGGGCCAATTCTGCGAGGAATTTTTGAGTTGTCGGGTCATAGCGGAACTCGCCGATGATCCATTTTTCCAGGAGGGTGTGGCGGGTGTCCAGTTGGCGTGCCAGTTTGAAGGCTTTGATCATTCGCTGTTGGCGTTGTTGTTTCGATTCGTCTGGTCGCTCGCGTATGATCTCTGAGACGTCGTCGATTTCCTGGTTGCCGGTCGAGTCGCCGGCAGAATCGATGGCCAGATCGAGGTTGCGGTAGTATTTTTCCACGCCGATTCTGGGGGCGAGGTCAATGGGAAACTCGTTGATTTCGCGGATTCCATAGTGGTTTTTTTTGTCGTAGTCCTGGGAGGTTTCCAGCGTCATGGTAAGAACGATGTCATTAGCGAAGGTGGCCTGGCGGCCATCTGGTGAGACCTGCATCATCTCAGTGAAATTGTCGCCGGCGTGTTCGCACATATAGCTTCTTATGCGGTCAAAATGAGGGAAGTAACCTTCCTGTCTGCTCTGCTGATTTATGACGGTAGCGGTTTTCCGTTTGCCGATGAGTAATCGGTAGCACTTTTGATATTCCCGATCGTAGAGATGACAAAAGAACTGCCCGGTAGTGTCACGTGGATCGGTGGGATGAGGGTGCGGCGGCTGCATACCGCGGATCACGTGTTTGATGCCCAGATGCCCCAGCCAAATGAGCGTTGCCAACACGGCACATATCACCAGCGGCTTGAACCATGTTTTGTGATAACCTGACATAGTTAATGCTGCTTAGTCCGTGGTTTTGGGTTGTTCGGCCGGTTCAGTGGCCGGCTGGGAGACGGTTTCGGTTTCGGGCGGCTGAAGAATCCGGCGGAACTCCTGTAATTTATCGCGTCGCTGCTCAAGCGAACCGTCAAACGGATAGTTCGTAAGTTTTGGGTTCAGTCGTTGCAGGAGATCAATAGTCCAGGCGTTGGTTTTGCCGGTTTCATTCGGTAAAAGTTTTTCATGGCGCTCGATCAGTGTCAAAGCAATCTTTACAATGCGTTGTTTCCAGTGTTGACGGATGGTTTGGGGCTGTTCTGAAGGATATTGGGCGATGGGGACGACCAGAGTGGCGACGATATCGGCACATCGCAGAAGCTGCTGGTCATTTTCGAGGTCTAATTGATCACAAGCCTGGGCGATCAGGTCCAGGGCCCCCGCGGAACGCGCCGGGAGGTTCAGCAAAAGTGGCTTGGCGGCGGCCAGGAGCGAGGCATCCTGTGATGGTTCGAGTACCAGAGCAAGGATTTTTTGGCGATATTGGTCTTTGTGCTCTTCCGGCAGTTTAAGGTTCAGGATGTTTTTGTAGCATTCGAGGGCACGGTCAGGCTGTTTTTTTTGCTGTGCGATCTCGGCCTGCATGGCAAATGCGAACACTTCGTATTCGCTTTTGACGTCAGCACCATCGGCTTTGTCGCGAGTGATCCTGTCTGTGAGCAATTGAACCATTTCCTGTCGGAGGAGCTGGTCTTTGTCGGATATCACCTGAAATTGTGCAGTTCGGTAATATATCTCGTCGATAGGAAGTGATTTGAGGATTTTGGTGAAGGCTGCGTGGATGAGCAGGATTTCATCAGGGTCGGTTTCCTGGTCGAGCAGTCGCTGCCTTAGAAGGTCAAGCTGGTTCTTGCCGCCGAATTTTTCGATAGCAGCGATGACGGCTGATCTTACCGAATTGTCCTTGTCGTTAATTAGATTTTCATGCTCGGTCAGCAGCAGTGGCAGAACCTGACTGCCGAGTAATTGGGTAAGTGCGTAAGTTGCTCCACTGCGGATGACCGGCTCAGGATCGTTGAGTGCGTTTTCGAGAATGTCTTTGAAGTGTTCGATTGCTTTTGGATGGTATTTGCCCTGCTCGTCGATTTTTTTCATGGCCTGGATCAAATAACTTCTGATTTTGACGGATTCGGACCATTTGGGATAGCTCAGGGCCAGGTATGAAGTAATTTGCTCGATCTGCGTGGCTGTGATATTTTCGTATCTGGCGGCGCAGATTTGTCCGACAGCCCGTGCCGCCTGAGCGACGACTTCCGGTTGAGTCGATTTGTCAAGCAAATAGATCGCCCGCTCCAGCGATTCAGCAGATTCGAATATGCCCAACGCCGCTAAGATGGCTGCCTGTGTTTTGGGGTTGTTTTCTTTTTTTAGTTGTTCCAGCAGTGCCGGGGCGGTGCTCCTGGCTTTTTCGAAATTCAGTTTGGCCAGGATCTCGGCGGTGATGGTTCTGACATCGCTGTTGTCATCGCTGATAAGATTGGCGATCAGATCGATCAAATTCCCAGCGATTTCACCGCTTCTGACAGAGGCGGCGTTGGACCATAGACTCATTTGCTCTATGGCCCATATTCGCAGTACTTGGTTCTGGCTGGCATCGAGAAACTCTTTAAGGAACTGGAGTTTCTCCTCCGGCTTGGAGAGCGACTGGAATTTTTCGGTTTGTGCGTTGATGTACCATTTTTGCCACTGCAGCATGTCCAGCCGGTTCCGTCGTAGCTGCTTTTCCTGCTGGTCAAATTGCCATCGCAGGAAGGTTTCCTGGTCCATAGTCCGCAGTTGTGGCAGGTATTGGTGAAACTGATCGATATCCAATGGTTTTGGCAGATACAGCATTTCGGCCAGGGCTTCTGCGGCGTGTTGGTTAATCTGAGGTATTTGGTCGTCCAGGATATCCGCCATGGCCAATACGGACTGTTTTCCCGGTATCAACCGCAAGGCATTGATACATGCCAATCGGTGCTTCGGTGACCTGGAAGTGTCGAGCACCATCTGAGCGAGCTTATCTGCTACGCCGTCGTGACAATTTACCAGTGCCTGAGCGGCCCAGGAGGCCAATTCGGCGTTATCGGCAAGGAGTGTCTGGAAAAGTGACTCATTGAAGACCGATGGAACATGGTCGAGGCTGTTGAGACCGAAAGGTTCACCATTGCTCGCGGCAATTGCCTGACAGATAACGATTTTGGCAGTGATACCGGCTTCATTTTGCAGTATTTTGACCAGGGCAGGGTGAGCCTGTGGATCCTGCAGCAGAGAGCTGGCATTGGCTTTTCGAATATCCATGGGCGTGTCCTCAGAAAGGACCACCTGGACCATGGCGTCGAGTTTGGAGGATTCCCCCGTAGCCAAATCCTGCCCATGGATAGTCGATCTGTGGCAGGCCATGGCCCAGCAGAACAAAACAAGCCATATTTTTATACCGTCGGCAACCTGCATAACTCACCAATCTCTTCCTCTTCGCGCCCAGATGACATATCGTCTTTACCGTAACCAAAGGATCAGATTATGTCAACAAAAAAATGAGTAAATAATTGGATTGGGGGATGGGTTAAACTCAATCGTTATGAATATAATAAGATGGACAAGATGGTGGAAATAGGTTAAACAACAGCAGAATGCGAGAGTTTGTCGCTTTGTGTTACAGGAGAATACCGATGGCAAAAATTCTTATCGTTTATCACAGTCGCACGGGAAACACCGAGGCGATGGCCGGCCACATCAAAGCCGGCGCCAGGGAAATCGCCGGTGCTGAGGTATCGTGTTTACCGGTAGATCAGGTGGCGGCCGATGATCTGCTCGACTACGATGCGATCATCATGGGTTCGCCCGTTTACTACGGAACCATGGCGGCAGAGTTGAAAAAGCTCATCGACGAGAGCGTGGCCCATCACGGCAAACTGGCAGGAAAGGTCGGCGGCGCCTTTGCCAGCAGTGCCAACGTCGGCGGCGGCAACGAAACCACGGTTATGGATATAATCAAAGCCCTGCTGATTCACGGCATGGTTGTGCCCGGCTCTGCCAAGGGCGATCACTACGGCCCCGTATCGATCGGCAAACCGGACGGTCGTGCTCAATCTGAATGCCAAAAGCTCGGCCGACTGGTCGGCCAATTGGCAGTAAAACTACACGGTTAGCCCCTTTCACCCCGCACCTCGGTGAAAGGCGATACCCAACAGGCTTTAAGGGCAGGCCCTCCGGCCTGTCCTTGTATCCCAATATCAATCTTCGTATTCCTCGTCGGTGAATATCTCATTCAGTTCTTCGGCGACGTTTTCCATTTTTTCTACTGAGGTTTCCAATTCCTCCATAGCGGATTCGCTGACTTTGGAATCCTCATCGTCAATAACATAGGGGGTAATAAACGCCAGCAATTCGCTATTGCCATGAATCACATTATAATGTTTGAACAACTCGCCGAGCAGTGGGATGTCACCCAACAATGGGACTTTTCTTTCGATATTGACATCATTTTGAAACAAGATGCCGCTGATTAAAATGGTTTGGCCGTTTTCTACGATTAAATGCGTGGACGTATCAAACTTGCTGGTGGCGATATTGCCGTTGATCAGGCCCTGCTTCACTTGAGCTATTTCCATTGTAATCGTAGTATCCACCTTGTTTTCCGGAGTAATGTTAGGCCGTACATACAGTGTCAAACCAACATCGCGATAGTCAACTGTTGTTGTTATACTACCACCCTCCGGCGATGTCTGCGAACCCTTGAGAAACGGTATCTCGTCACCTTTGAAAAATCGAGTCTGTTCATTATCTTTAGTAAATATAGTAGGTTGATGGAGTACCCGTCCGTTGGTTTCTTTAACCAGCAAGTCAACCAGCGTGTGCACATTTAACGTCGTCTGCAGCGTAGTAAAAGCCGGGCTTGGTGCTTCTGCATACACCAACTCGGTTAACGTTTTTATAGCGTCCTCATTTATCATGCCCAGTGCCGCCTGATTTGATGACAACTGAACGCCAAGCGAAGTCAGATCCTCATAGTTGACCTCGACGATGACGGCCTTAATCATCACCTGCTTGGCCGGCTGATCGAGCTGGTCAATCATCTGCCGGAGGCTTTCCTGGTATTCCTTTGGCGAAAGCACCAGAATTGCCTTGCTCCGATGAACAGGAATAAACCGTATCTTTCCAATTATATTACTAATCGGCATCGCTACGCTCTGACCACTTCTGTTTGTGGTAGTACTACGGGCGGTTGGCGAATTCCACCAAAACCTCAATTCACCCGGCCTGCTTCTGTCACCGTCCACGCTCCCGTCCCTGCTCCCGCTGGGATTTCTCGATGCTTCTTCTTCGTTCGTTTTGGTATCGTCAAGGCCGCGTTCACGCCGTAACATGACTGCCGTGGTGCCGGCCTCATTGAGAATGGCGTTTAGCTGGTCACAAAGCTCTTCACAGTCGGCATACTTCAAAACCACTACCATCGGCAGTTCCGCCGTCTCCTGCTTGTCCAGTTCGAGTATAAGCTCTTCTATCACCTCGTACGCTTCGGGGATTTTGCTGATCACGATGATCTTTTTGGTTTCCGGCACCGCTTCAAAGGTCAATTGTCCGTACAGCGGACCAATAATCTTTTTTTTCTCGTCCTGGCCACCAGAGTCAAAAAAATAATCAAAAAAGGATCGACTACCACCAGAAGCTTCCTCGCTGAACAGTTTGGACAATAACTTCGCCATTTGAACCGGATCGGAATTCTTCAGTCCAATGATCATGGGCTTCACTTCATCAACATCGATGGGCTTGTCCCATTCGGCTATCTGCTCCTCGATGGCTATCATATTTTCGTCGGAGCACATTACCGTCACTTGCTTGAGCGTGGGAAATGCATAAACCTTCACCAGATCGGGATCGTCAAGGCTTCGCGACTGGGAACTCGTATAACGACTACTATATTCACGGCCATAAGAAGAACTGCTAATATAAGTTGTGGGTGCGTAGAGATCGTCGATATTTTTCTTGACTATTTCAGGGTCGATATGCGTCAATTTGATATTCTTGGTCGTAAATTTTAGGCCGGGTTTGTCAACATCAGCGATCAGTTTTTCCACCATTTCGCGGTTTTCGGCACTGCCGATGATCATGATTTTCCTGCCCTTAATCAGCGGTTGTACCATCACATTGGCCTTGAGTTGACCGGGCGCCTCTTCCAACATCTTACTGATCTGACCGGCCAGTTCGCGGACTTCAGCGTATTCGATCTCCATAAGCGAATATTCTCGCTCTGCGGTTTTTTTCTCGTCGAGCTTTTCGATCCAATCTACAATTTGAACCATGTCGTTTGCCGATGCTTTGGCAATAATCCATTTACGTTTCGGTACGGGGATAAGAATAATGGGACTCTGGCTCGGTCCGATCACTACTGATGTCGCCGATCCGCCGCCCTTATCCGGTCCGGAAGAATCGTTCTTCACTACCTTCGTGGCTGCCTTATTTCCCACCTGTTTGTCAGCGAGTAATAATTGCAGCAGTTGTACAATCTCTACCGGATCGCCGTCACTAATTTGAAATGTTTTAGTAACGGTTTCCTCTGCTTCGGTAACATCGAGCTGATTGACTATGCGTTCTATCCGCAATAAATTATCGACGGTATCAATCACGACGAGTTGGCTGGTGCTTTCGTCGGCGAAAACAGCGCCGTGTTCGGGAATCAACGGCTGGATGATCTGCTGCAACTGTCCGGGATTGTAGTTTTTGAGCCGAAAGAATTTCTGCACGATCTGGTTTTTGTTCTCAATCAGCGCCAATGATTCATCAGCCGGGATCGTCGGTACCTGCCCCAGCTTGGCATCCTTGATCGGCTTAATGAAGATCACGCTGTCGCTTTCTTCAGCAACGAAGCCCTTAAATCGCAGGGCATCGTATATCCGCGCCATTGCCTGTGCTCGCGGCAGCTTCTTGTCCGAGTAGATAGTCAACTTCTCCTTGGCCGCATCGGGATGTGGAATGATTACCTTGCCAGTCCAGTTGGACAGCCGTGGAATGATCTCCTTCATCTCCACATCCTTGAGATTGACCGCTTCCAACTCTTCTTCAGGCTCAGCCGGCTTATTTGGGTCATCCGCCTCCGTCGAGTCCTTATCATCAGACGCCTCCTTCGCTGATTCTTTGGTTTGGTTTGCTTGTTCGGATTTTTCAGCCCCTGGTGTCTTCTCAGGGGTTTCGCCTTTTTCTTTTTCCTTTCCTTCTTCCTCTACCTTTTCCTTCTTTTCCTCTGTTTCCGCATCGCCGGAACTGGTTTCCTTATCCTGGGGGTCATCAGATTTCGCAGTTGTTTCCTCCGGTTCGCTCGGCTTGGATTCTTCCTGCTTTTTAACCATTTCGATAGATTGGTTTTTATCCGTCTGTACCGGAGTGTAAAACGCCACCCGCCAAACTACCACTCCCACCAGCACAGAGGCTACCAATAACAAAAGAACTATTTTTCCCGGTTTCACTTCTATGTCTCCTTAAACCTGGCATTTTAATTCAGTATGGGTATAATTATCCGTTTAGAGTTGCCTCGACATGGCATCTACAGCCTGTTGTTTTTGTTCATCCGGCATATTACTCCATGATTCTTTGGCTTTTTCCTTTTGCTCATCTGTCATTTGATTCCACTTTTCCAGGAACTTCTCCCTTACGTTTGCGGGGAGATCAACCCCCATCCAGGCGAATTCATCGGTCTCTACCGACTCCTGTGGTCTCTCCTCCTCTTTTTCTTGTACTGCCTGGGGCCTATCATCTTTCCTGGGTCTTGACTTTTTCTTTTCTTCCTCTCTGGGCGGTTTTCTGTCCTCAGCCGAATCTGCCGCTTTAATAGGGGCAAGCACTATTTCTTTACCTTCCAATTCCAGTTTTACCTGAGTCGCCTCAATGGCCAGTATCTTTGCTCCGGGCGGCACCGTATCGCCTACATTGTACCATTTACCCCCAATGAGCGCCTGCTTACCGAATATCCCATTCACTTCCCCGGGCGGCTGCTTTGGTTTCGACGGTGGCATGAACAGATTCTTTTCTTTCAATGCCTTGGCCATTTCCTGACTCCTGGATGGTTTATCATCGCCGGCGTTTTCCGAAGCCGCGGCGTCAGTATTCAACAACTCCGCCGCTATCACCGGATTTGTCCACAGCACCATCAGTCTGACAACCATTACCACCACCAGAACCGCTGTGATTCCCAACAACCCAATCGAAAACCCATCTTTTATTTTTTGTTCTTTGCTTTTTTCGCCCAAAATCTGTTTCCTATCTGTTTTTCGTTCTCGTTTTCTGACCATAAATACTTACTGAACAAATGTTGACACCATCAAAGTCATTTCCATCTCCTCACGTTTTTCTTTTCCGCATTCGATTTTCATTTCCTCGATGCTCACAAAACCGGGATTTTCGTTGAGCCTGGTCAGCAGATTCATAATCTGATCGAAATTGCCTTTACCCTGGCATTTCAGTCGCAGCAGCTTCACACTCAGCCCCGGCTGCTTCTTTGCCCCGCCGACATACTGCAGGTCGGTCACATTGATCCCGGCTTTCTGCAATTGTTCATTGACCTTAACTTCAAACTGCAACCTTTGTTCGTCTTCGCCTTGCGGCATTTCGAACGCCGGTACCACCTCGGCCAGTTCCTTTTGTTTTGTCGGACTGTGAACCATGCTGATAAGGTCCAGCTTTCCCTGCCCGATAGCCAGCGAAGCTCTAACCTCTTTCCAATCATCCAGCCACGGACCAATCGCACAGTCAGAAATCACGATAAGCCCGGCAACCACCGCCAGGATTATCAACGCCCGCTTATTTCTTTTATTTGCCAGTTCGATCATTTCTCGGTAATTCCCGTTTCGTAAAACTATTATTTTTTCCCAAAGTTTTTATATATAAACGTGATGGTAAAGCTTATATCCTCCTTCTTGCCACTAGCCGCGTTGCTTTGCGGTCTCACGGTTTTTATGTCTGCCTGCTTTTGAAGATTCTTTCGAAATTCATATATTCGGGCCTTGTCTTTAGTGTGCCCGGTTACCGCAACAGGCTGCTTTTTATTAAAGCTAACGCTGTCCAGCAGCAGTCCTTCCGGCCTACACGTGTTTATCAGGCTCAATAGTTCCAGAACATCCGCCCGCTGTCGGGCCACCACCTTCTTCAACTGATGCTCTTTTTCCAACTGATTTATGTCAATATCAGCCTCCACTTTACCCAGTACGGTTTCGATCTTTCGCAGTCGGGCCACGTCAATTCCGTAAGAAACCAGCGTAAACGCCGCCAGCATTATCAGTACAATCGCCGCACTGAGTTTTAGTGACGGCACACGTCGTTTTTTCTGTTTTTCTTCGCCTGCAGCACGCAACCGCTCAAACAAATCAAGCTTCTGGTCGTCCTCATCCAGTTCCATCAACGCCAACCCGATCGGAACCAGGTACTCATAAATCTCCTCGCGACAAAGTGAAGTATTACTTTTCAGTTTGGCCATTTCTACTATGGCCGTTTGCGCATTTAGTCCAGCCGCACTGAGATAATCCGTTATCCGTTCTACGGCGATGCCGTCAGCCAATACATAAATCTTCAGGTCTGCGGCTGTGGAACCGCCGAACCGTTCCATGCTGTTGCGGATGTCCTGTACCAGCCGTTCGGCACTGGGCTGAATTAGACCTTCCGTGGTAATCAGATCATCTCGTCCCACATCCAAAGTAACCGCCAGGACCAATTTCCCTTCGTCCACCAAACACACCTGGGTAGTCGAATTGTCCAGGTAAATTATCGCAGCTCTGTCCACGTCCGGCGTAAACAGCGTCTGCCATCCTTTAACTATTGCTTCGTTGGCCAGCAATATCCTGGCTGGCTTGTATTTTCGCATCTGGCGGTCAAACGCTTCCAATTGTCTTTTTCGCGCAGCAGCGATGGTAATAGTAAATTTGCCATCGCGCCGAGTTCCCACCCGCCAGGCCAGTTCCATTTCTTCTATTGGCAATGGTAACAAAGCTTCCGCCTGCAGAGCGATCATCGTCTGTAACTCATCTTCTTTAACCGCCGGCACATTGAGACGGTAAAAAGCCACACATCCGCAGTCATAACCGATGACCGGTCTGCCACTGCCGGCCGTCAATATATTCTGTCCGAACATCTCTGTGCACAGCGAATCCCAATCCGCGTGATCGTTCTGAGTGCTGCCCAGTTGCAATTCGTAGGTTTCACCCCTTTTACTCAGCGCCGCGGCTTGATGCTTATCGCCTCGACGAATTATAGATACTGCCGTTCTTTTCAATGGTCCGCTCCCTGGCCGGCAAGGGCCGGATTAACGTTTGTATGACTTCGAAAAAATATCCTGCTCATTTCAACCTGATTTAATATGTCAAAAACCAATTGGAACCTCTAGTACCAGTAAAGTATCGTACCGGGGGCTTCTCCCCTGTCCACTACCGCTGTCTTTTGATACATCGCCTTGACAATCGCACTTCGTGCCTCGCACTTCACCGTAAATACATTTGATCGAGTGGTTACATATTCCGCGATTGTTTTGAACGTTTCAACTTCCATTCCCTTCACATTCAGCAGATCGGCAATGTTTTCCATCTCTGACGACCCTTCCCGATACGCAATGATATTCTCTGCCAGTTCTCCATTGCCTTCCAGCAGAACGGTCAAAATCCTGCTCGATGCCGTATTGATGTTTATCCGTCCGGCTATTCGCTCATCACCCTTAACTGCTATTTTGTCCGCGATTCCAGAGAATGTTTCCATGTCGAGCGGCTCCGCCTCTACCTTGTCGGAATCATCCTCGTCCTTCGCCTCCTTCTTGTCGCTTTCCTTCTTGCTGTCCTTATTTATCAAATCAGCGATACTGTTATAATTCTCCTTGCGGTTCTCCACAATCCACTTGGCGTGTGGCTTGCTGATTCCCAGGGACTCGGTAAGCTCTTTTTCGTCCGCACTGTTGATATTAATTCTTTCCTGCCCCTGACTGTCCTCATTTTTGTCATAGGAATAGCAGGTCAGATATTCCATCCATCCTTTGTCCAGCACATCATCTTCATTGTCGATAGGCAATCTCTCATCACCGTCACATTCATTGCGGTCGAGTTTGCCATTAAAATTCGTATCTTCTCCATAAAACAACTCTTCAGTTACGCCTCTGACCAGCAGCAACTCTTTCAGTGTACGAAAAGGTCCGTTGCGAATATTATAGCCTGGGTCGAGATTCAGATAATAGCCTCCTTCAGCACCGTCCTGCTCAGGTTCTTCGTTTTCGTCACGCCAATCGATAATCGCATCGGCAATATCACTCGACATATACGGCAATCGCATCAGTTGTTCTTTTGTCGCGGTATTTATGTTGAGCTTGGCCGCCTCGTCAGTGATCTTAATATCTAATATGCACTCGTCCAAAATAATGTTGTTGCAATCCTCGTTGTTTTCGCTCCACAAATCCGTCAAACAATCGCTCGCTTTAGTATCCTCGTTCAGCAGTGCTATGGCTTTTTCCACTCCCGCCCGCATCGCCCATCTGCCACACACCTCCTGAGCTGTTGACTGACTGACATACGAATCGAGCCGTACGGTTTTACCAACTACCGTCACTATAACCGTCAGCAGCACCACCACCCACAGCACCGCCACCAGCGCCAACCCTCGATAATGACCTTTATTTTTAGTAACAACATTTGCCATAACAGAAATTACTTCGCCCTATCATTACCATTACTATCATTACCATTACTACCATTACCATTACTACTACTACCATTGTCATTACCATTTGACTCATTGTTGCTTTCTTGCGTTTTCTGAGGCCATCGTGGGTAAGTCACCACAAACGAATTCGTCACAATGTTGTTTTGCTCTGGCACTTTACTCACTAGATTCACCTCTACCAACTCTGGAAGCGTTTTGTTTTCTTCCGACCATTCGGTCACCCATTCACCGTATTTCCCATCGAGAAACCTTACCTCAAACGCGATAATATTTTCCGCGACAGCACACAAAACTCCGCCCATTTCCTCCTTTTTGTACGGATACGGTTCCAATCTTCTCATTAACCGCGTTTTTCCCTCTTTCTGATGCAGATAGTACTCCACCTCATAAACATCACTTTCCGCTCTGCCTGGCCGTGCCTTGGTTTGCCCGACGGTATATAACACCAAAACACTCGTCGGGCCGTCTCCCATGATTTGCTGCGTTCCGATCAGTAGAACGTTTTTTGTTTCTTTGTCCCGGTACAGGTTGGTCAGGTCCCGGCGGATCATATCAGCGACAAACCGTATTTCGCTTGTCGCCGTAAGATTTCCGTCAATCTTTTCCCGGCTGGCCGTAACCGCCATAAAACTTCCTGTCGCCGTGATCATTACAAACGCACCGATCACCGAGGCCACAAGAATCTCCAGTAATGTAAAACCTTTCATTCTCAATCCAACAGAACCTTAAATCATCTTGTGCAAAATCGCACTCAATAATAAACCTATAAAACCAGACCAGCTTGTCCATCTAAAAGCGTTGTCGCCGAGATCGTATGTCCTTTTTTATCCATCACCCATTGTACGGTTATATCAACTTTGTAGAGGTTGTCTATTGGCTCGCTACTGGTCTGCACCTGCCAATAGTACATCGGTTCGTTTGCCTCATCGGATTCTTTTGCCACGGAGTTGATTTCTCCTTCCATTGTCCCCTGCATAATGAATTCTTCGATCCCCATCGCTCCTATCATCGTAAGCTGACGATCGAGAATCTGCCATGCCTGCTCATACTGCTGATTCAGCCGGATTTGTGAGAGGCACCGTGTACTTATCCCGCTCAGCGTCACCACCGCCATACCTAGTATCACACTGGCCGTCAGCGCCTCCAGCAACGTAAACCCTCTGCGATTTTTTTCTGTGATTTTCACCATCATTCATCCAGGTCGATCAATTCGTTCCATGTTTCGTCCGGCTCGCCGAACTCGAGTTTTGCTTTTCCCGTTGCCGCCGAGATTATCAGGGTATAGCGACTCTTACCGTCACCGATGGTCACCGCCGCGGCATCTGCCGTGCCCACAGCGGTAAAAACTATTTCTGCCTGCTCGCTATCTTCCTGCCATCCGTCCTCACCGGCTGCGCCTCCCAGCCGTATCATAATATTTTCAAACCTTACGCTTCCCTCAAATTCAACGGGTTTGCTGTACACGTCTTTTATAACGGTTTCTTCCGTCTGGCCGGTCAACTCACCCGGAGCATCGACAGCCAGCCAGAACCGGTTATTTTCTCGATCAAATTGCAGTTTGCAACTTTGTTGTCGTTGAATAGCGACTATCCTGGCATATTTCGCTGTCAGCAGCATTTCACGTGCCGCCTTTTCTATTATCCGTTTTTTATATGTGCCCAGATACACCCCGCCTACTGCTCCCGTCAGCAGTGCTATCAACGAGACCACTACCAACAGTTCTACCAGTGTAAACCCATTATGCTGTCGTTTACCACAAACTCCCATACTCATCCACTCATCTACTCATTATAAATGTCGGCATTATCGCCCTCACCGCCCTGCTCACCGTCAGCCCCATAGCTGATCAAATCAAAACTGCCTTGGTTGACTGCCCCTTCTTCCACGTAAATATATGGATGATCCCATGGATCGAGCACTTCGCTCCTTTTCAGGTAAGGGCTATCCCATTTTTCATCTTCTATATCATCCGGCCTGGTGAGCAGTGCTTCCAGACCTTCATCTTCCGTTGGAAACCTGCCGCAATTCAGACGAAACCTTCCCAGCGCGTTTTCGATAATTGCCATTTTGCTTCTGGCAATGTCTTTCTGAGCTTTGCCTAGTCCCGTGAAAACTCTCGGCGCTACATACCATGCGAGCATCCCGATGATCAATACCACCACTAACAATTCCACCAGCGTAAACCCTTTTTCTTTGCGATTACGTTTCATTCTTATCACTTCCTTTATAAAACTCTGCTTTTGCTTTATTTGTTTTTTTCGCCTTGCTATACGCCACCCGCTCCCAATTGCATAGCCACAATCGGCAGCAAGGCCCCGGCCACGATGAACCCGATCACCGCTGCCAAAAGCAGCACCAGCAATGCCGGCAGTACCGCCATGAACCTGGCAATCGCCGCGTCCGCTTCGCTGTCGAACGTTTCCGCCGCGTTTAAGAGCAACTCATCCAGTTTGCCGGTTTGTTCGCCAACCGAGACTATCTGCACCAGCAGCGGCGGAAAATAACCCGACCGCTCCAGCGGTTCCGCTAAAGGCTCACCGGTTTTTACTTTTTGCTTCACGTTATCGATTTCGCGGGCCAAAAGCTCATTACCCAGCGTATCGCGCACCACCTGCAGCGATTCCAGAATAGTAATTCCACCTTTGCTCAAGGATCCCAGCGTACGCGTAAACCGTCCTATTGCTATGGCTCGCTGCACCGCTCCCAAAATCGGAATCTTTAGTTTGAATCGGTCCCAGTTAAATCTGCCCGACGGTGTGCTAATCCACTTCATCAAAACCACCACCGTCAGAATCACCCCAATCAGCATTAGAAACCAGTAGCTCGCTATAAACTCGCTCAGACCCATCAGCACCTTCGTAGGCCATGGAAGCACCGCACCGGTTTCACTTATCGCTCCTACTATTTTCGGCAGTATCTTTGTGATGATGATGATTACTGAAATTATCCCTACCGCCAGCACGATCAGGGGATAGGCCGAGGCCGTTTTGATATCTGATTTTATCTTTTCTTCACGCTTGAGCAATTCGGCCAGTTGCCCCATGGTCTGTTCCAGGATTCCGCCTGTTTCCCCCACACGGACCATCGCCAGGTACAACGGCTTGAAGATTTTCTTATGTTGGCTCATCGCCTCCGAAAGCGAGCTTCCCGAACTGACCGAATTCGACAATTCCCCCAGCAGATATTTCATAGCCGGTTTGTGTGTTTGCTTTTCGATGACTCGCAGGCAGTCCAACAACGGCAGACCGGCCTGCACCGCCGCGCTCAACTGCCCTGTCATTGCCACCATATCTTTACTGCTGACCCTGCCGGTTCTGATTCGTAACTGTTTGGTATGCTCTGATGCGGTTAAATCGACGCCGTTTTCTTTCCGCCCCTGTTTCCTGGGCGACAGATTGGTTACAAACTGACCCTTTTTAGCCAGGCTAGACACTGCCGACCGACGATCCGCCGCCACCACCGTACCGCTGATCCGACCCCCTGCTTCGTCCACTGCCTGATATTCAAACTGTCCCACAAATCAACCACCTTCCTTACAGTTCCTCCCCGGCTTGCGATTTCACTGACCACTCACAATCGGCCGCTATTCATCATCTATCCCTTGAGTCGCACGAAGTATTTCTTCCGCGGTAGTTACACCTGCCAGCATCTTTTCAATTCCATTGTGCCGCAAACACACGTGATCAGCCGGCGCCGCCTTAACAATTTGTTCCGTAGTGGGCTTGGAAACGATCATTTCACGCAATTGATTCGTCATCCTCAGCAATTCGAATATAGCTGTCCTGCCACGCATACCACTGTTCATACATTCGTTGCACCCTTTGCCGCGATATAATTCAACGCCCTCATCGATCTCCACTGAATTATTCAGGCTTTTCAGCAAAGTCTTGGTCGGTTTATATGATTCCTTGCAGTATTGGCAGATTCTGCGCACCAGCCTTTGCGCCATTACCACCTCCAGCGAACTGGCTAAAAGAAACGGTTCCACACCCATATCGATCAATCTGGTGACGGCCCCGGCCGCGTCGTTGGTGTGCAGCGTCGAAAAAACAAGATGCCCCGTCATCGCCGAGCGGATCGCAATATCCGCCGTCTCCCGATCTCGAATCTCACCAACCATGATAATATCCGGGTCCTGACGTACGATATGGCGCAGTCCCGTGGCAAAGGTCAACCCACGTTTCGGATTGACCTGCATTTGAATTATGCCATCCAGTCGATATTCCACCGGATCTTCGATAGTGATAATTTTCAAGCTCGGCGAATATATCTTATTCAAAGCCGCGTAAAGCGTCGTCGTCTTGCCGCTACCGGTCGGACCTGTCACCAGGATGATCCCGTGAGACTTGGCCAAACCCTCAGTGAACCCCTCCAGAGTTGCCTGGTTCATGCCCAGATCATGGAGACTATAAAGCGATGCCGATTTATCCAGAATACGCATCGATACCGATTCGCCAAATATCGTCGGTACCGTGGAAACACGAATATCCACTTTGCTCTTGGCTCCCGGAAACTCAATGTGACCATCCTGTGGCACAAACCGCTCTGCGATATTCATGTTTGCCATAATTTTTATACGCGAGACAATCGCCGCCTGCAGGCGTTTCGGTGACGGCGATTTTTCGATCAGACTGCCATCGATTCGGTATTTGATCTTAACCTGATGTTCGAACGGCTCAACGTGCACATCACTGGCCCGCGCCTCAATTGCCTCCAAAACAATTAAATTCACCAGGTTGACCAGCGAAGGTTCTCGTGCCAACTCGTGCAGCTTAGCGGGCGAGTAATCTCCATTTCCACCTTCTTCCTGTTGTCGATGCTCAATGGGAGCCAGGTTTTCCAGCATTCGCGCTACGTTGCTGCCGTAGAATTTCAGAATCGCTCGCTCCATCTCCATCGGCTGACCATAATAACGCGCGATCACCAGACCCGTCACCATACGCAAATCCTCGACCGCCTGCGTATCAAACGGATTGACCATTGCTACCCCGAGTTGGCCATTCGTCTGCCATAATGGCAGAATATTGTGCCTGCTTACCAGTTCCGCCGGTACTACAGCGATCAACTGCCGCTCAAGAGAAATATCGGTCAAATCTATTCGCTCTATACCTACCTGAACCGCAAGTGCTTCTGTCAACTGGGATTGCGTTATATATCCCAAATCTAACAGAATCTCCCCAAGTCGCCGACGGCTAACCTTCTGCTCACCCAATGCCTGATCTAACTGGCTGTTGTCCAGATAAGACTTCTCACAGAGAACCTGACCTAGTCTTGTTTTAGTCAAATCGACCATATTGTCCCTGCTTCAAAGGAAGGCACACGCAAAATTGGCACAAAATACTTACCCCACTACAAATTCTCATATAATTCCTATTTGGTTCCGGTTCTCGGAGGTCCAGGCGGGTTTTGCTAGAGTGTCTAACTTATGTCCATGAACTAAACGGCAAGCTTCCCCACCTGCCGTCCAAGGCTTGGAATACGACTACTCGTATTGTAACGTCACATACAAATAAAGCAACACAATAAACAAAACGCCATACAGGTGGGACGCTATAAAGGTAAGACGCTCAAAATTGTTTTTGGTTACCAAAGAAATCTGATTATTTCTCTTTTTTTTTACGGTTTCAGCCAGGTAATGGTTCTGGTCCGACAAGTGAGTTCGCTATATTCCCTATCTTCTCTAAATTAACACACATGGCTCCCAATTTCAATAAAGAGAGTCTCTGGGAACAGGCCGTAGTGCTTTCCTATGCAGGGACCGCCGAAGATCACAGTATCAGCACTGCCCAACTGGAATTTTTGCTTTCCTATGCACACATTTTCCCATATTATGCTCTCCTACCGTAACATAATTGTGCAGAATTTGTCAAAACAGACACCAGCGTCAAAAGGGTTGTGAATCATTGATTTTGGTGCCTGAACAATGTTTTTAGGCGTGAATATAGACTTCTGACGCCAATATCAAAACAATAAAGCGAGGCAAAAAATGACACTCACAACAGAAGACAAAACGGCCTTTGAGAAAATATCACAGCTCGCCGGGCAGACCAACCTGGATGTAGCCGGCGGTAAGGTCAGAAGAACATCTTCCCGATTTTGCCTTAGCGTTGAGCACGGCGATTACAATGGCACTGAGTTGTTTGGAGTCGGTACCGACCGGTTCATTTGGCTCGCTTACAAGCCCAATGGTACCGATCGGATAAGACTATTCAGTGGCAATTTCCCTGACGACGGCGTGATCGATTTCCAAATCGGCTCGCCACCACCGCCACAATCACCTGTCATCGCCGATACATGGGCCAGGTTCCCTTATGGCGTGGACTACATCCTGGCTCAGCGAGGCTATAAATTATCCAGGGGCATCGACGTGATTATCTATGGCAACATCCCAGGCGGCGGCATGTCACGTTCAGCTTCTTTGAGTTTGAATCTGATCTTGTCACTACTGGAAGCCAACAACATCCAGATCGACGATCAGTTCGAAATCGTCGATATAGCTCAGGCCGTCGAGAACGTTTACATCGGTTCGCCCTGCGGCCAGCTCGATCAGATAATGATATTATTCGCCAGGGAAGGCATGGGTACCTATTACGACCCAAAAACCAAAACCATCAGTTACATCCCCCTTGGCTCAGGAGCGGACCTCCGCATCGTTGTAATGGATACCGGTACAATCCGGCCAGGCCTGGAAAAATCCACTTATAAAATCAGAAGAGCCGAATGCGAAAAGCTCGTTGCACTGCTGCAAAAAGCGGACTATGACATATCATCGCTGGCCGACATTAAGGACCAGGACCTTTACGATCAGATCATAAGCAAGTTCCAAAGCCGGCACCCCGATTTATGCGCCCGGGCCAATTATATTTATCATGCTCAGCAAAGGTTTTATCAGATGCTTGACGCCTGGAAGATCGGCAATGTTGAAACGGTCGGCCGCATTTTCCGTCAGGACGGCATCGGCTTGCGCGACGACTATCAAATTTCCGGCCCTGAGCTTGAAACCGCCTGTGACATTGCCCGAACGGTGCCCGGTGTGCTGGGCGAACGAATGTTGGGCGGCGGTGATAAAGGCGCCGCCGGCGCCCTGGTACCACCCGACAGCGTCGATGCCCTCCAGCGAGCGGTCAAAACCGCCTATCCTCGCAGTTACCCGATGTACACCGACAAATTCGCTGTCCATGTCTGCAAAGTAGTCCCCGGCGTCAAGGTTTTTGACTGGCTATAACAAAGGGAGCCTCTAAAAATTGCTTTTGTCACGAGAACGAGCGAAATTTTCGTCAGCGAGGCAGAGGTCAAAAATCGCCGCAGGCGTAGTTTCAACTACGTTGAGGACGATTTTTGGCCGATAACGATGCTGACGGAAATTGCAGCCGTTCGTAGTAAAAATGAATTTTTAGAGGTTCCCAAAGAATTCTTATGCCGATTAGCTTTGTGAGATCGCTACCTCAGCCGGTACCCCAATATCGTTACCGGCTCGTTGAGACCGCTTGGGGCTTGGTAGCTTTTGCCTGCTGTGGCTCGGTGGTTACACGGTTATTGTTGCCGGTTTCCAGCCGGTCGGTTGCCGACAAGGCCATCAAACGCTGGTGTCCCACTGCCCGGCTGGAGGAAGATCTGCTGCAAGACCTGCACCAGCAAATAGTTGCCTACTTTGCTGGCCGGTCTTTTCACTTTGATTGCCGGGTTGATCTGTCATGGGCCGGCGAGTTTGGGCAGGCTGTTTTGCGATGTTGCAGTCGAATCAAACCGGGCCAAACCCTTTCTTACGGCCGGCTCGCCCGGCTCGTGGGCAATGCAAACGCTGCACGGGCCGTCGGTAACATAATGGCCGCCAACCGTGTGCCACTGATAATCCCCTGCCACCGGGTTATCGGAACTGACGGAAGGTTGGGCGGTTTTTCGGCCCAGGGAGGAATCCGGTTGAAGAAGCGACTGCTGGAACACGAATCGCCAAGGCACGCAACCTGATTTCATGTAAGCACTTATGTAAATTATTAAGAATCTATTCGTCAGGAGTGCAAACTAAGATAAATGACAAAAAAACAGACGCAATTAGCCAAAGAATGGATACAGGAAGGCAAAAAATTGCCAACAATACCGACCGGTCAGTACAATTGGACGCATAAAAAAGACCGACGGTCGTATGGGGAAGACGCGACCGTCGGTAGAAGCGCCGCGAAAGGAGATAAAACGCTTCATATATTATCATAATATTTTTCGGCTATGTAAGTCAATATACTTTCCTATCATATTGCACAATCTTCTCTTATATTGACATTTTTTAATATAAATATATCAAAAAGAACATATCTCCCAATCGTAGCAAATGTTACGGTCGTAACAATTATGACGAAAAATCGGTGTCCATCTGTGGTTTATGTCAATGCTGACACCAACGGACTGGCATATCTCCTTGCGCGGTTATTCCTTCTTGCGAACGTACCCGAGCAAATGTTTTACCAATTCCGGTTCATCATTTGCGATATTGTTGATCGGATCGGGACTCTTTACTATATCGTATAGTTCGACATTCGCACGATCATTCTTTGTTTTGCCGACAATCAATCGATGTGTTTTTGTGCGAATGCTTACAGCCGAATTCCAATAACTCAACGCCCCCCCGCGAATGTCACCATCTGGATTGTCGAGCAGTGGCCGGAGACTATTGCCGTCTAGTGGGTACTCAGTTTCTTGCTGGGTTAGGGAACATAGACTTATCAGGGTCGGATAGATGTCGAGCGTTTCAACGAGTGCGTCACACTCTCTGCCGGCCGATTTCATTCCAGGGGCACGAATCAACAGCGGTGAGCGAACAGCTCTCTCAAAAGGCGTGTGCTTTCCCCATATCTGGGAGTCGCCCAGATGCCAGCCGTGATCGCCCCACAACACCACAATTGTTTTCTCGGCCAGTCCCAGGTCGTCGAGAGCCTTGAGCACTTTGCCAATCTGTCGATCAGCGTACCGGACGCAGGCTAAGTAGGCCCGTTTGGCCTTTAGCTGATTTTCTTGAGCCAGCGGCGTTTCTTTTTGAAATGGGACGTCATATCTGTAGAACTCTCCACTGGAGTGCCAGTAGGGGGAGTCTGGTTTTTGTTGGTGCGCCGCGATGGGAACGTCCACCCGGCTTATGGCCTGCCAATCCTCTTGTGTGCCGACGAAAGGCAGATGCGGTTTATAAAAGCCCACTCCCATGAAAAAGGGTTTGCCTTTACCCTTGAGTTCTTTCAGTTTGTCAACGGCAGCCTTTGCCAACAGGCCGTCAGGCAGGTCTTCATCCTTTTGGGCCTTAAATTCCATGAGGTCTTTGTTCCCTTTGCCATCTTCCCTGTGTTTGCCTCCTTCGTAAGCAAAGAATGTACCCCATCCTCGCTTCCATTTTCCATACGGCGTAGCCAGTTCATCCCACGCGTATGGAACTTCCGGCTGTCCTGTGCCTTTGCCGTTATAGCTGAATACGCGACCATCCGGCGTATGTGATATTTTGCCGATGCAGACTGTATGATAGCCGTTCCCGCGAAACAGTTCAGGTATAGACTGCGCCTTTTTGAGAAGTTGACGGCTAAGGGCGGAATTCCCCTGGTAGAGCACCTCGTTGCCTGAAGTCACTCCGGAATTGGCCGGGCTGCGACCCGTTAGTAAAGCGTAGCGGGACGCGCCGCAGGTTGGCACCTGCGCGAAGTGATTCGTAAACCTCACACCGGTTGCCGCCAACTTGTCAATATTGGGGGTCTGGGCATAAGTTGTACCGAAACACCCCAGTTCCGGCCGCAGATCGTCAACCGCTATGAACAGAACGTTAAGCTTTTGAGACTCGCCGGCAGCTCTGACCAATCGCCTCCCCAGCAGTGTACACATCCCCGCTGTCAAAGCTGTTTTTTTAATAAATTCACGTCGGTTCATTTCCATGGGCATACATCCTGTTAACTTTCGCACTTTTTTGTGCCGGGAATTATCACCCATTGGGTATAAAGTAGCCGATCTGTTTGTTTTACTCGGATTTCTTTTTTGGTTTTGGCTCCCAGGGCCATGGTACCACGTTAGCCCGTTTAGCCCATTTCTCCCAGATTGCTGCCATTCGGTTTACGTAATCTGGTTCCTTTTCAGCCAGGTTATTGGTCTCCGTTCGGTCCGCCGCCATGTCATACAGTTCCCATGGGCCTTCGGGGCCTTTGGCAACCAGTTTCCATTTATCCATCCGCATGGCCCGATTGCCCTCATGTTCAAAATATATCGCCCGGTCAGGCAGCGACCTGCCGTCGAATGTCGGCGCCAGGCTCACTCCCTCCGTATGTATAATTTTTTTCTGTTTGTATGTAGTCGGATACTTGGCACCGGCCACGTCCACGCAGGTGGCCATGATATCGATCAGATGGCCTGGTTGCGATTCCAGTTCGCCGTGACGTACAATCCCCCCGGGCCAGTGGGCAATAAGCGGTGTGGCGATACCGCCTTCGTGAACCCAGTGCTTGTACTCACGAAACGGCGTATTCGAGACATTGGCCCAGGCCCTGCCATAGGAGATGTACGTATCAGCCGGTCCTGGCATGGCTTCGGGCCCCATGCGCACGGGTCGGCCATCGCGTGTTTTCTTGGGGATCATATCTTGCTGCAACTCCTCCGGTGCCATCGGTGTCAGTGGCGTATCCGCTGTAGAGGACTCGCTCGCACGCCGGCCATAGCCCTCAGCACAGCCGCCGTTGTCCTGCAGGAAGAGGATCAATGTGTTGTCGAATTGCCCGGTCTTTTTGAGCTCCTCTACGATGCGGCCGATGCCTTGGTCCATTCTATCAACCATGGCGGCATAAACCTCCATGCAGCGAGCTTCCCAGGCCTGATTCTCGGTCTGATCCCAGTGGCCGGCCTGGGCGCTGAGCTGCCAGGATGGATCGATCAGCCCCATTTTTTTCATTCGTTCAAATCGCGCCTCGCGAATTGGCTTGTAGCCGCCATCGTATCTGCCCTTGTACTTGGCGATGTCCTGCGGCAACGCGTGCATGGGCCAGTGCGCGGCAGTGTAGGCGACATATATAAAGAACGGCTCAGGTGTATCGTGCTCGCGCACAAAGCGGACCGCATGGTCTGAAATGGCGTCGGTATAGTAGAAGGTTTCCGGCTGGTACTGCGGGTCAGCAGCCGGACTGATGGGTTGGTTGCCGCGTGTTAGGGACACTGGATCGTAGAAGCTGCCTGCGCCGAAGATGGTACCATAGAAGCGGTCGAAGCCTCGCTGCAGGGGCCAGTTGTACTTATCTGCTTCGCTCTTGGGTTTGATGTGACGCGTTACGTGCCACTTGCCGGACATGTAGGTGGCGTAGCCCGCCGTCTTGAGCGCCTCGGCAATGGTGACGCACGGGCCATTGATCCCGCCGGTGTACCCAGGCAGTCCATAATCGTTGGTCATGTGGCCCATACCGGCCTGATGGGGATAGAGCCCGGTGAGCAGACAAGCTCGCGTCGGACAGCAGCGGGCGGTGTTGTAGAACTGCGTAAAGCGCAGTCCCTTTTCGGCAAGTTGATCCAGGTTAGGCGTATGGATTTCGCTGCCATAGCAGCCGATATCCGAGTAGCCCATATCGTCAGACATGATAAGAATGATATTGGGCCTTTGCGATACCGCTTTACCGCCCAGCCAGCGGGAGATATTTGCGCATCCACCCATAGCCAGTCCTGCCGTACCGGCGCCTACGATCTTGAGAAAATCACGACGATTTTTCATCGTTGTACTCATAATCTAATCACCTTTAGCTTGTAGTAATCACCTTTATCTTGCGGCCATTACCTCTATTTAACAGTCATCATGTCGTTTTACAATCGTTTGACATAAACGTAATAGGCCCCGCGGCTTTCGCCGCCTTCGTCAATCAGCCAGCTCTGTAGCTTCGCCGGTCCTCCTTTGAGATCAACCGTGAACACTGCCGCCTTCTCGGCCGCGGTGACAGGCACTGTCTGTTCGATATCGCCGATCTTGAGCTTTGCCTCAACCGCGTTAATTGCCTTGCCATTTGGTATAGCGCCGTTGATCGGCTGATCCACCTCCTTAGGCCACCGCCGCAACTGAAATTCATAACGTCCCGCTCGACTGACTTCTACCGTCCAGAAACCATTGGACTGGATCGCCTGGCGGACCTGTCCCTGAGCGAATACCGGAAAACCTGTTTTTGCGTCATGCCAGTCATGCCCTGTAAGACACGCTGGATTTTCCGCATCATGGCCCAGTTGAATTCGCACATACTCCCCGCCGCGTTGTGATGTTTCCAGCCAGTATTTCTCGTATTCACCGCGCAACTGCTCGACCACATCGGGATGATCGCCGGCGATATCCTTTTTCTGACCGGGGTCTTTTTCAAGATCATAGAGTTCTATGCGGTTTTCAGTGCTGACCAGCCGCCAGCGCCGCCTCATCACTGAGCAGTTGTGCCATTTAATCAGGTCTTCCACTCGTTGCGTATCCACGACAATTGTTCGATCTTCCAGATCGTGTTTTTCACCGTACAGCAGTGGCCTAAGTGACCTGCCGTGCAGTTTAGGACCACGCAGTCTTTTCAGCCCGCACAGGTCCATCAGGGTCGGCAGAAGGTCGATATGCCCCGTGAGCGTACCGATATCCACCGGCCCTGTCAGATCACCTCCCGGCCAATGGATAAAACACGGCACCCGATGTCCACCTTCATACGGACTACCTTTTTTGCCGCGCATCCCAGCGTTGAAACCTTTGCCGTCATGGATACTGACCGCCGAGCCGTTGTCTGTCATAAAAATCAGTATGGTATTATCGTCCAGGTGGCTTTCTTTAAGGAATCGCATTAGTCGGCCCATGTTGTCGTCGATATTGGTAATCATCCCATAGAAGTTTGGATTCGGCACATCCGGATTCGACCGGTATAGCTTTGCGTAATGCTCCGCCACATTGTACGGACCGTGCGCCGCGTTGGTTGGCAGATAGCAAAAAAATGGCTTCTCCTGTTCTGAGCATTCCTTAATGAAACGCATCGCGTTATCGAACCAGACATCGGTGCAATAACCTTCGTATTTTTCTCGCTTGCCATTATGGACGTACGTATCGTCAAAGTAGTCATTACCGAAATAGTCCTGCGTATTGCCGACAGCTCCGCCGCCGTGGACTATCGTTTCGTCGAAACCACGATCCTGCGGACGGCACGGATAGTTGTCACCCAAATGCCATTTGCCGAACACGGCTGTTCGATACCCACCCGCCTTGAAAACATCGGCCATGGTCACTTCGTCTTCACGCAGCAGCGACCGACCCATCACCGTATGCCACACACCCGTAGCGTTGCAGTATCGACCGGTCAGCAGACTGGCCCGCGTCGGCGAACAGGTCGTACCAACATGAAAATCCGTCAGCCGTATCGAATGGGCATACAGCTTGTCGATGTGAGGCGTCCTCAGCATCGGATTCCCAAGGCACGCCAAATCGCCGTACCCCTGATCGTCGGTCATAACCAAAACGACATTGGGTCGTTTTGTGGTTTTCCCCCCGGCCCAGACCGGCCTTCCCATCTCGCTGCCGGTAAAAACCAGCGACGCCGTCCCAATACCCACCGATTTCAAAAAATCACGCCGTGTTTTATTTGATGCACACATGACGCCTGCGTCAAAAGTTTGCTCAGGCAGCGATGCTGAGTGTTGAAAATTTC